>JADGOA010000274.1 GCA_017883215.1 Thermoanaerobaculia bacterium
CGCCCGCACTCCTTACTCGCCGAGCCTCTCCCGCAAGGTCCGCAGCTCTTCGGTGAGGGTTGCCACCTGTTGCTCGAGGCGTGCAACGCGCGCCGAGAGAGGTTCCGATGTCGCGTGCGGCTCGTGGCTGGCTTCGATCGGCGCGTACGCGGGCTCGACCACCGCGCCGCCGACGGTGTGCATCCAGCGCTGTTCCTTCTGTCCAGGACGCCGCGGCAATTCCAAAACCAGAGGCTCGCTCTGCGAGGTCATGTCGCGAAGCAGCTCCTCGACTTCTCCGATGTTGTCGAAGGACTGAAGGCGTTCGCTTCGTCCTCGCAGCTCGCCCGCTGTCTGCGCGCCGCGCAACATCAACAACGTCATGACCGCCTTCTCGCGACGGTTGATGTGCCACACGTGATCGAGGTTGTGGTCGTAACGCACAGCGCGGCCGCCCATCACCTTCCAGACGAGCTTCTCGTCCTGCAGCCGATCGAGCGCGCGCTGCACGTCCGAATCCCCCAGCTCCATCACAGGCTCGCGATTCGATTTCTGATTGCACGCGGCCAGGAGTGCGTTGACGGTCAACGGGTAGTACTCCGGCGTGGCGAGCTGTTTCTCCATGAGGCTGCCGAGGATGCGGACTTCCATGGGGTCGAGAGAGCGCTGCAGTTTCGGCCGCTGCTTCGATTCGGTGTCGAGCGGGGGAATGTAGTTCATCGCAAGGGCGAGTGTATCCGAGGGAGTGTCGAGAGCCGGGAGGAGGAGATCCGAGCGTTTCTCGAGGACGATACGGCGCAGACGCTCTCAGCGGTTTGAACCCCCTTCGACGTCAGCGGTTTGACGGATTTCTCACGGCAGCCCGAACCTGAGATAATACAAGGGTATGTCGGTTCTGCAGCTCCAACTCCTCGGTGATTACCAGATCCACTCTGCGTCCGGTGCACTCATCACACTGTCGGCGAAGAAGTCGCAGGCTCTCCTCGCCTTCCTCTCGGTGAAGCCGACACAACTTGTTTCAAGAGACAAAGTGGCCGGGCTCTTGTGGAGCAGCACCGGACCGGAGCAGGCGCGGCAGAGTCTCCGACAGCTGTTGTCGACGCTGCGAAAAGAGCTTGCACAGATCTCCCCGGAACGGCCGCTGCTCGTGGAAGAATCAGATTTCCTCGGCATCGATACTTCCCTGGTGACGGCCGACGTGTTCGAGTTCGAAACGCTCCTGGCGGCCGAATCCGAAGCATCGCTCAAGGCGGCGATCACCCTCTACCGCGGCGATTTTCTCGACGGTTTTACGATCACCGAAGATCGTTTCGACCAGTGGGTGCTTGGAGAGCGCGACCGGCTGCACCGTGCGGCGCAGCGGGCTCACGCGTATCTGGTCGATGCGTTGGTGAAGCGGAACGCGACCGACGACGCTGTCGGCGTGGCCCAGCAGGCGCTTCGGATCGACCCTGTCCAGGAGTCGATGCATCGCACGCTGATGCGCCTGCACATGCAGAGCGGCAACCTCGCCGCCGCACTCCAGCAGTACGACACCTGCGCGCGATCGCTGAAGCGCGAGCTCGGCGTAGAGCCGGACGCGGAGACGCGAGCGCTGCAGCAGCAGATCGCACAGCTGCGCTCGAAGCGCACGGTCCAGCAGCAAGAGACCACGCCCAAAGATCACCGGAAGACGATCATGCTCGTCGAGGACAACGTCCTCAACCGCGAGCTGACGACGGCGCTGCTCAAGTCGGCCGGCTACGAAGTGGTGGCGGCCAAAGATGGCGCCGAGGCGTTGATGATGGTCGGCCGCGGCGAGCTGGCCGACCTGTTGCTCCTCGACGTCGACATGCCCTTCGTCGACGGCCACACGTTCCTCCAGGCAGTCCGGGACAAGGGGCTGACCACGCCGGCGATCTTCGTCTCCGGGTTGCCGGGGGAAGAGCCTGAGGTGAAAGCGTTCGAAATCGGCGCAGTCGACTTCATCCACAAGCCGGTCAAGAACACGGTCCTGCTGGCGCGCGTCAAGCGAGTCCTCGGCGACTGATCCGGGGAGAAGCAGACCGCAGACCGCAGGTCCTTCTACCCACTCGTCGCCATCTGCCATCCGCGGTCTGCGGTCTGCGGTCCGCGGTCTGAAACCTTCAAGGAATGCAGCCCAAGATCGCCACTGCCGATCGTTCCACGTCCTCCTCGGTAGTCGACCAGTTCGAGACGGAGATCCGCATGGCGGCCATGCCGTGCCACGTGGTGCCGGCGAGCCAGCACGTTCCCTCGCGCTGAACGAGGGCGATGACTTCGCGGGTCAGCGCATCGTCGTCTCCGAAGCGGACCAGCACCTGGTTCAGGACGACCTCGTTGAGGATCGTGACGCGGGGATCGCGGCCGAGGATCGCGGCGAAGCGCCGCGCATGAGCGCAGCAACGGTCGACGAGATCTTCCACTCCCCGCCTCCCCAGCGTGCGCAGCGCGGCATAGACAGCGAAGCCGCGGCCGCGACGCGAGAAATCGGGCACCCAGTCGACCGAGTCGCGCTCGGCGCCGGTGGTCTGCTCCAGATAGGCGGCCGTCACCGTCATCGACGCGCGGTGTGAGGCGGAGTCGGCCACGATGACGATGCCGCTGTCGAAGGGCACGTTGAGCCACTTGTGGGCATCGGTCGCCCATGAGTCGGCGAGCTCGGCTCCGTCGAGCAAAGACCGCCTGTCGCGGCTGGCCCGTCCCCACAGGCCGAACGCCCCATCGACATGCATCCACGCGCCGTGCTCGTGAGCGATCGCTGCGATCTCCCGCAGCGGGTCGACAGCGCCAGTGTTGACGTTGCCGGCCTGCGCGCAGACGATCGTCGGACCTTCGAGCTTCCCGAGCATTGCTCGCAACGCGCTGGGACGCATCCGCCCCTGCTCGTCGTTTTCGACCGCGCGCAGGGTCCTGGAGCCGAAGCCGAGCATCCGCAGCGAGGTGTGGATCGTGACGTGCGCCTCCGCGCCGGCGACTATGTTCACGGCTGGGGCGCCGGCCAGGCCGTCGTCCTCTACGTTCCAGCCGGCTCGTCGCAGCACGGCGTGGCGTGCTGCCGCGAGAGCGGTGAAGTTCGCCATCTGCCCGCCGGTGACGAATCCGACGCTGGCCTCGCGCGGCAGATCGAGCACGTCGAGCAGCCATTCGCGCGCGATCTCCTCGACGACCGAGGCCAGCGGAGAGGTGGCGAAAATGCCGCTGTTCTGGTCCCACGCGGTCACCAGCCAGTCTGCCGCGAGCGCGACGGGCAATGAGCCGCCGATGACGAAGCCGAAGTAGCGCGGACCCGCGCTGGCCAGGGTTCCACGCGGCGCCTGCCGGGCCAGCGTCTCGATGACGTGCTCCGGCGGCTCGCCGGTCTCGGGAAACGCCTCAGCGAGTGCTTCGCGGAGCTCGTTGCGGTCGGCTCGCGCACCGACGTGACGTTCCGGCAACGATCTGAGGAATTCGATGGCGTGTGCCTTCGCGCGGCTGAGCAGATCTTCGTCGACGATCTTCATGGGGGGAAACGATAAACCAGCGAGTAGCGAGTGGCGAGTGGCCGGAATGTTTGCCTCTTCAGAGCGTTAGCTTCAAGACGTGAAGCCACGCACGACGAGAGAGATACGCATCGGCAACATCCGCATCGGCGGGTCCAACCCGATCGCCGTTCAGTCGATGGCGGCCACGCGCACGCAGGATATCGCCGCCACGATCCGGCAGGTGGAACTGCTCGAGGCCGCCGGCGCCGACGTCATCCGCATCGCGGTCGACAATCCGAAGGACGTGGCCGCTCTGGCCGAGATCCGCAAAGCTCGCCCGAACGCCAATCTGTCCATCGACCTCCAGGAGAACTACCGGCTGGCCGAGAAGGTGGCTCCGTTCGTTCAGAAGCTCCGCTACAACCCGGGCCATCTCTACCACCTCGAGCGCGAGAAGCCGGTGGTTGAAAAAGTCCGCTACCTGGTCGACGTCGCCCGCGCGCACGGTTGCGCGATGCGCATCGGCGTCAACGCCGGTTCGGTCGATCCCGAGAAAGTCTCGAAGTACTCGCACGACGACTCCATCACGCCGATGCTCGAATCCGCCCTCGAGCACTGCGCGATGCTCGACGAGCTCGGTTTCGACCAGTACTGCGTCTCGCTCAAGGATTCCGATCCGAACAAAGTCATCGACGCCAATCTCCGTTTCGCCGACGTCCGCCCCGACGTGCCCCTGCACCTCGGCGTGACCGAAGCCGGCATGCCGCCCGACGGCATCATCAAGACCCGCGTGGCCTTCGAACAGCTGATCACGCGCGGCATCGGCGACACTATCCGCGTTTCCCTCACCCTGCCGTTCGAGAACAAGGGCGACGAGATCACCGTGGGGCGGCAGATCCTCGACGACATCGCCACCGGCCGGTTCCGCTCCGTTGCGCGATTCGAGCAGACCGGTCTGAACATCATCAGCTGCCCCTCCTGCTCACGCGTCGAGAACGAGGCCTTCATCGATCTCGCCCACAACGTGAAAGAGATGACGCAGTACGCGAAGATGCACGACATCACCATCGCGGTGATGGGCTGCCGCGTGAACGGACCCGGCGAGACCGACGACGCAGACCTCGGCATGTGGTGCGCGCCGAGCTTCGTCAACCTCAAGCGCGGCCCTCACACGATCGGGCAGTTCGCCTACGAGGAGATTCTCGACCGCGTCCGCGCCGAGCTCGATCGCCTCATCGAGGAACGAGCACGCGACGCGCGAAAGGTCACGGTGTGAAGCGGATTTATTACCTCACGCTCTCGCTGGTCGTGATCCTTGCAGACGCCTTCACGAAGTGGATCGTTTCCACGCACGTCGAGCTGCACGAGGCCATCCCGGTCATCCCGAATGTCTTTCAGCTCGTCCACGTCCGCAATACCGGCGCGGCATTCGGAATCGGAGCGAACACGGAATCGCACCTCGTGCCGCTTCTGCTCAACGGCGGAGCGATCACGGTGTTCTTCGTGGTGGTGGTCTACGCGTTCCGCAGCGCAGTGAGCGACCGCCTGCTGCAGGTGGCACTGCACATGATCCTCGGAGGGGCGATCGGCAACCTTCTGGACCGCTTCCGGTTCGGATACGTCGTCGATTTCCTCGACTTCTACCTGCGCG
>JADGOA010000275.1 GCA_017883215.1 Thermoanaerobaculia bacterium
ATATCCTGAAGATGGAAGTGGGCGACGGAATGCTCGATCAAGGGCTGGTCGACCTCTTCATCGACGCCAAGGTCTTCGAGCGCGCGGGCGTGCTGCGCGTCCGCTCCTGACCGCGATTCCCGCCGCGGCTCCGCCGGCTCGGAATGACAGTGTCATCTTCATGGCGGCGTTCCAAAGCGAAACCTATTAATGAAGATCGAGGCTGACTCACTCGGAGGAGAGTTGCGATGAAAAAGAATGTGGTCCTGACGTGGCCGGAGTTCATGTTCGTCGTAGGAACGCGCGCGATCCTCGCTTCGGGAATCGCGCTGTTCATCGCCGGAAGACTCAGCGACGAGAGGCGCCGGATCGTGGCTGCCACACTGGTGCTGATCGGCGCCGTCACGACCATCCCGGCTGCCATGGCCGTGCTGTCGGTGCCACGGCGGGGAGAGCGCGTCCCCGACGAAATCGTCGTTCCCGACTAGGAGCGCGGGCGTCTCGCCCGCCGCGAGCCGGCGTCCCGCGCCGGCTCGCTCTCTTCGTCGGAAGACTGTCGCCGGGCGCGGGACGCCCGGCGACGGCGGGCGAGACGCCCGCACTCCCAAAAAGGACCGCCCTGCGGCGGTCCTTTCTTTCGTCTGCCGGATGTCGAACCGGCGTTCCTGGTCTATTTCTTGAGGCTGCGAACGTGGCTGACAATCGCCTTGATCTGCTCTTCGGTCAGCCCTTTGCTCTTGAAGTTGTGCTTCGGGTTCGTGCTGACGAAGGTCACGAGATCCGCATCGCTCTTCGCCTGGACCGTGGCGCCGCCGAGATCGACCTTCGCCATCTTCTTGCCGTCGGGTCCGTGGCACGCTGCACATTTCGCCTTGTAGAGAGCCGCGCCGTCCTCGGCAGCCATGACCGGGATCGCTGCTGCAATGATTGTGATGACCAGAAGCACTGCAATCTTTTTAATCATCGAGTCCCCTTTCGTTTCCGCGTTTCCGCTGTAAGCGATTGTCGCGATGCGCGGCGTGAGGGGCTGTAGTCCCATGCACGGCCTATGTGTGTCGGCGGACGCGGGTAGGTGTGACGGGAGGCGTCGTGCGACGGAGGGTCACGGTTCATTCGGCCACTGGGTCACCAAGGCGACCCGGTGACGCAGTGACCGGCCGACCTTCGACGGATTCTGGACTCCCGGGGGAGCGGTCACTACGGCGAGTGTGTCCCGAAAAAGGAAGTCGCCGGGCGTGGGACGCCCGGCGACGGCGGACAAGACGCCCGCACTCCTTCAGATCAGGAAGAACTCTTTTTCGATCTTCTCCCAATCAGCCTTTGGAAGCGCGTGGATCAGACCATCGAAGGCGATGCCGCCGTCCTGGGCCATGCTTCCGGCCGGCGTCGGCGCGAAGGTGCGGAGCCGTGCCGCGGCGTCATCCATCCACTTGCGGGCCACCGAGCCGCCGAGGAGATTGCGGAAGTTCGTCTTCGCATCGGGCGCGTTGACGGCGATCAGCCAGCCGTCGCCGTAAGGGTCTTTGCGCGCGATTTTGGGGTCGCGCAGGACGGCGTCGTTGACGTCGATCACGGTTCCTTCGATCGGGGAGACCAGCTCGAGATCGCGGCCGTCGCGGTGCATGGCGATGATCTTCTGCCCCTGGCGGATCCACTGCCCGCGTTCCGGAATGTCAATCTTCGTCACGTTGCCGGCCAGTTTCGCCGCGAAATCATCAAGGCCGACGCGCACGCGGTCCTGCGACTCGGCGAGCGCCCAGGTGTGGCCCGGGTGATAGCGGAGGTTGTCGAGGACCTCGAATCCGCCGACGACTGCGGGAATGAGGCGCGGGCGCGGCGTTGCCGCATCGCGCTCGGCGCTCTCGGCGAGGACCAGGGAATGCCGGTTGAGCAGGTGATCGATGAGGATGGCGACCAGGAAGGTGAATGCGACGAGCAGCGCGATCATTGTGTGCCTCCTTGCGTCTGCGGCCCTCGTTCCGGACCGCCTCTGGCCTCCATCCATCGCAATGCGGATGCCGCTCGCTCACAATGTAGTCAAGTTGTTGACTGTGTTGATGTACCGCGGATTTTGCGCGATTCGCTGCGATCGCGCCTGTGGTGAATCTCAGCAGAGAATTTCAGCGGTGCGTTGAGGAATTCATCGACAGGAGGGTGGACGGAACGCGAATACCACGTAGGGACGCGCAGCAGCGCGTCCGCAACCCCGGTGTGTGGTGGGGACGACGACGAGAGTTGCGGACGCGCTGCTGCGCGTCCCTACAGCAACTGAGCAACTCGCTCCCCTCACACCTTGCTCCGGCATTCGAAGCACAACGCGGCGCCCTTCACGTCGAGCCACTCCACGCTGTGGGAGGCGGCCATGACGCATTCGTAGTCCTCGCAGTGCCTGAGCCCGAACGTGTGACCCATCTCGTGGACCGCCTCTTTGGCGAGACGGTCTTTGAGGAGCGATTCGTCGGGAGGGAGACCGTAGAAGGACTGATGGAGGCGGTGATACGACACGACGGCGCAGGAGCCGCCGAGTTGTGCCTCGCCGAAAACGAAAGTGAGGATGGGGATGAAGAGATCGACGGCGGCGACGCCGAGGAGTCGCTCGGTGCCGCCGTCAAGGCGTGTCAGCTGCTCGACGAGATGCGTGGAGTGATACTGATTGCGCTCCGGATGGTAGGCGACAGAAGGGTCGATCGGGCGCGAGTCGATCTCGCACTTCGCACGGTATTCGCGAATGAGCGAGGCCCGAACGACGTCGAGCAAACGACGCTCGACCTCTCCGAGCGCCACCAAGCGAATCGGTTTCATCGAACTTCGGCGAGCGGCCGCGACCAGCCGTACTTCTTCAGCTTGTTGTGCAGCGTCACCCGGTCTATGTGCAGCATCTCCGCCGCACGGCTCTGATTGAAGTTGCACTGCTCGAGCACACGCAGGATGTGCGCCTTCTCGACCTCTTCCAGCGTCAGGCTGCTGCCGGCAGGTCCGGCGCCGGCCTGCTGGGTGGGCCCGGTCTGGGAGGGCTTGATTGCGAAATCCTCCTGACGCAGTTCGGGCTCGTGCGCTACGACCAGGGCCCGCTCCACCGCGTTCTCCAGCTCGCGGATGTTGCCCGGCCAGTCGTAGTCCTGAATGAGCGCCATCGCTTCCGGCGCGACCCGGTTGATCTTCTTGTTCATCGCCGCCGCGTATTTCCGGACGAAGTGATCGACCAGCAGCGGGATGTCGTCGCGCCGGGCCCGGAGCGGCGGGATCTCGATGCGGAATACGTTCAGACGGTAGTAGAGGTCGGGGCGGAACTGCCCGTCGCGGATCAGGGTCTCCAGATCTTTGTTGGTTGCGGCGACGCAGCGGAAATCGACTTTGATCGACTGGTGGCCGCCGACGCGGGTGATCTCCCGCTCCTGCAGAACCCGCAGCAGATCCGTCTGCGTCTTGAGGCTGATGTCGCCGATCTCGTCGAGGAAGACCGTCCCACCCTCGGCCATCTCGAATTTCCCCTTCCTCCGGTATTGCGCGCCGGTGAAGGCCCCCTTCTCATGCCCGAACAGCTCGCTCTCGAGCAGCGTCTCCGTCAATGCGCCGCAATGGATCACCACCATGGGATGGAACCGGCGCGGTCCGCCGGAGTGAAGGGCGCGGGCCACCAGCTCTTTCCCCGTTCCGCTCTCGCCGGTGATCAGAACCGTGGCGTCGGTCCCGGCCACGGTCTCGATGGAGTGCAGCACTTTCTGCATCGCGGCGCTCTGGCCGATCAGTTCCGAGACGTGCGGGGCCTGCGTGGTGACGATCTCCTTGAGTCGCTCGTTCTCTTCCTGGGAACGGCGGTGAGCCAGAGCGTTCTGCACGAGGTGGGCGACATCGTCGGGATCGAGCGGCTTGGTGATGTAGTCGTAGGCGCCGTTCTTGAGGGCGGTCACGGCCGTGTCGACGGACGCGTAGCCGGTCATCATGATGACGATGAGCTCGGGGTCGATCTCGTGGATCCGGCGCTGCAGCTCGATGCCGTCGGTGCCGCGCATGCGGATGTCGAGCAGAGCAAGGTCCCACTTGCGTTCGGCAAGGCGGGTCAGGGCGTCGTTGGCTCCCTCCGCGACACCGACCTCGAAGCCGTCGTCTCGGAACCAGCGATTCAAAGAGTCGCGGACACTCGGCTCGTCGTCAACGATGAGAATGCTTCCCTTGATCATGTGTCACCTCACGCGACCGTGGTCGCAGGTGCTTCTTCGTGGACATGTGTCGCCGCCCCGGCGGCCGGCAGGGAGATGGTGAACGTCGTGCCGCGGCCGACCTCCGACTGCACCTCGATACGGCCGTTGTGGCGATCGACGATGCTGCGGCTGATGGCCAGTCCCAGCCCTGTGCCGGTGCTGTCTTCCTTGGTGGTGACGAACGGCTCGAAGAGGCGCGGCAGCACTTCGGGCTGGATTCCCATGCCGTTGTCTTCGACGGAGATGACGACCGTGCCGTTCGATGCTTCGCTGCGCGTGGAGAGGCGGAGGCATCCCTCGTGCGGCATCGCCTCGATGGCGTTCATCACCAGCGCCAGGATGACCTGCTCGATGTGTGCGGAGTCGCCGCGCACCGGCGGCACCGGCTCCAGGTCGAGCTGGGCGACGATGTTGCCCACCTCGAGCTTGTGCTCGACGAGCTTGATGCACTGCCGGATGACGCTGTTCACGTCGAAATCGCTGATGTTCATCGGTGCGGCGCGGGCAAAGGTGAGGAGGCGCCGGACGATGTCGCCGCAGCGGCGGCTTTCCGATTCGATGAGCACGAGCGCCTCGCGCATCTCCACGGAGCGGGCGTCCAGATCGTCGCCCCGGTCGATCCATTTCCGCAGCAGCTTCGCGTAGGTGAGGATGCCGGACAGCGGGTTGTTGATCTCGTGAGCGACGACGGCGGCGAGCTTGCCCAGGGAGGTCAGCTTCTCGGCCTGGATCATCTGTTCCTGGGCGCTGCGCAGCTCGGCCGTCTTCATCTCCACCCGTTTTTCCAGAGTGCGGGTGAAGGCGGTGATCTCGTCCTGATCCTCTTTCAGCCGGCTGCTCATTTCGTTGAACGACTTGCCGAGCAT
>JADGOA010000027.1 GCA_017883215.1 Thermoanaerobaculia bacterium
AGCCGGTTAACGGCGCGTGCGCCGGTGGAGCGGAAATGAACTTGTTCGGGCGCGTGCGTCGTTCCGAGGGGCCGACTCTTTCGCCCCTTCGGGGCTCACACTGAGATTTCCCGCTCGTAACCCGGGGCTCACGCCCCGGGCTACTACTCTGACGCCCCTCCGGGGCTTGCTTGCCGCGCCGGATGCTCGTGCCTGCCGCGCTGCATGCTCGCAGCCCCGAAGGGGCGAAACAGGAATAGCCCGGGGCGTGAGCCCCGGGTTCAGGATCGTGACAACAGCGTCAGCCCCGAAGGGGCGGAAGAGTCCATCGGCTACATCTTCGGTATCAGCCCCGTTTCCGTATGAGTTCATTAGAAGCCGGCGTTCAGCCAGGGGCCGACGGAGCGGTGATGAACCTGTAGGGGCGCACAGCAGTGCGCCCGCTCTGCCGTTGAGAGTTGCGGGCGCGCTGCTGCGCGCCCCTACAGGATGATGACACCTGCGCTGACCAGGCTGCACGCGCGCTCGCAGCCTAGCCCGCGGCGATGCGCTTCACGCCGTCGATCAGACGAGTGACCTCCTCGTCGCTGGTGTAGCAGGCGCAGCCGACGCGGACGAGACCGTGGCCGGCGAGGCCCAGCTGGGCGACGACGGTGGCGGCGTAGAAGTCACCGTGGCTGGTGAAGAGACCGAGATCGGCGAGGCGACGGGTGACTTCTTCCGCGGGGACTCCTTCCACGGTGAAGGCGACGGTGGGCGTGCGCGGCTGCGTCGGGAGCGGTCCGTACATCCGCACTCCGCGAATCGCAGAGAGCCCTTCCCACAACATCGTCGCGAAGCGGATTCCCTGCCGATGGAGCGCTTCGTAGACGCGGGTGAGGCGCTCGCGGCGCGTGCCGCCGGAGGGATCGAGCGAGGCGAGAAACTCGATCGTCGCGGCGACTCCGGCGATTCCTTCGTGATTCTGGGTGCCGGTCTCGGCTCGCTCGGGAGCGGTCTCCGGTGCGGGCGCCAGTTTCGGGAAAGGCAACGCCGCGAGCAGCGGCTCGCGTCCGAAGAGAATGCCCATGTGCGGACCGTAGAATTTGTACGCGGAGCAGGCCAGAAAATCGCAGCCGATCTTCTGAACGTCGACGAGCTCGTGCGGCGCCAGGTGGACGGCATCGACGAACATCAGCGCCTTCGCGGCGCGCGCGATTCCAGCGATCTTCTCGAGATCGTTGACGGTGCCGACGGCGTTCGAAGCACCTCCGACGGCGATGAGCCGCGTCTTCGGTCCGGCGAGCTGCGCCAGGTGGTCGATGTCGAGCTGCTGCGTGCCGGGAAGGATGCGCGCGGAGCGGACGACCACGCCGCGATCGATTTCCAGCGCCCGCCAGGGGGCGATGTTCGCGTGGTGATCGAGGTCCGTGACGATCACCTCGTCGCCCGACTTCCACGTGCGGCCCAGCGCGCGCGAAAGGTGGAACGTGAGCGTCGTCATGTTTGCCCCGAAGACGATCTCGCGCGGCGAGCAATTCAGAAAATCAGCGGCGGCCTGTCGCGCGTGCGCGAGCACGGCGTCGGTCTCGGCGCTGGTCGGATACGACCAGTGCGTGTTGGCGTTGTGGTGAAAAAGGTAGTCGGTGATCGCGGCGGCAACCGGTCGCGGCACCTGCGTTCCGCCCGGGGCATCGAAATAGGCGACGGCGTGCCCGTTGTGCTTTCGCGCCAGCGCTGGGAAATGCGCGCGGATCTCAGCGGTGGTCGCGATCGTCTCGAGAGTCGATTTCTCCATGGCGGAGGGAATTGTAGTCGGCGTAGGGCAGGGGATGCCCCTCATATGCGCCAGCTCAAGCCTGTCATCCCGAGCTGCCGAAGCCGCGTAGCGGCGTAGGACAGCGAGGGATCCCCCGCACTCCCGGGTGGCGGGGGATCCCTCGCCGCGCTTCACCCCTCCGGGGTTCCGCCGGCTCGGAATGACAGGCCTCAAGTTGGCGCGTATGGGGATGCCCTCCCCTTCACCACAAGTCCCCAATCTCCAGCGCCAGGCGGTGCGGATCGCCTTCGTTGCGGTTCGTCAGGACGACGACGGCGAGGTGCTGGTCGGGAAAGCGGACGACGGCATTGCGGAAGCCGATCGTCTCGCCGGTGTGCCACGTGGTGCGCTTGCCGCGATGCTCGTCGATGCGCCAGCCAAAGCCGTAGCGGACGCCTGGCGTTCCGGTCTCCACCCATGGTTTGAAGGCAAGAGCGAGCGAGGAGGGTTTGAGGATGGTCGCTTCGTCGAGCGAGCGGAGCCAGAGAATGAGATCGTCGACGGAAGAGTAGATCCCACCGTCGCCGAGGACCGCGCTCGTGAGGCTCTGGTCAGTGCGGATCCAGGGAGAGCCAGTGGTGTTCCCGATGACGGCGGCATGGAGGCTCGGGCTGGGCCCCTCCCCTTCGTTCGATGTCGCCGCGCCGCGCCGTGAGTAGCCGAAGGCGCGGTTGGCGACTCCGGAGATCCCCTCTTCGAAAGCCACCGTCGTATTCATCCCCAGCGGCGAAAAGATGTTGTCCTCGAGGAACTGCGCGAACGTTTTCCCCGAGGCGCGCTGCACGATCATGGCAAGCAGCGCGTATCCGCTGTTGCTGTACTGGTACTTCGTCCCGGGGGGAAAGAGCGTGGCGCGCTGGTGAGCGACGAGCTCGAGGACGTCGAAATCGTGCAGTTGTTTCGTCGTCCTGGCCGGGATCACGTCTTCGTAGTCGACCAGGCCGGAGGTGTGCGTGAGAAGGTGGCGAATGGTGATGGCGTCCGCGTACGGCGGAAGCTCGGGGAGGAATCGCCGCACCGGATCGTCGATCGAGAGCGCTCCGCGTTCGGCGAGGAGAAGGATCGAGGCTGCGGTGAACTGTTTCGTCATCGAAGCCAGCCGGTAGTTCGTCGCCGGCGTCGCGGTCACGCGCTCTTCGAGATCGGCCCTGCCGTAGCTCTTGCGAAATGCGATCGCACCGTTAAGAACGACGATGACGCTGGCTCCCGGAACCTTCGGCGTGTCGTAGTCGTGCATCAGCGCGTCAACCTTCGATTCCAAAACCGATCCTCTCTGCATCGTTGCGCATCCGACGGAAAGCAACATTAATAACGAGGCGAGGGCGTGGCGCATCGGCACATTGTGGCATCCTCGTCAGGCGCCCCGTTTTTCATCTTGCGCGTCTGGTGAATGTCGTTCACCACAGAGGCACAGAGACACAGAGGACGACGGAGACTCTCTTTGTGCTTTCTCTGTGCTCTCTGTGCCTCGGTGGTGAATCCCCCGTCCCGAACTTCGTCGCGTGACATCGCTTACACCGTCACATGCGCATGGTCATTGGTCCCGGTGCGCCGATCCCGACATCCTCCGGTTATCCGGGCCACCTGCCCGCGAGAGGACTGTAGATGACGACCAAAGTTCGACCAAAACCGTTCCTCGTTCCCCACTTCTGCAAAGGTTGCGGACGATGCATCGACTCCTGCAACAAACATTGCATCACCGCCGGCACCGAGATCGACCCGCTCACCGGGCTCATTCCCGTCCACATCGACCTCGACACCTGCAACGGATGCGGCCTCTGCATCGACGCCTGCCCCGAGCCATACGGTCTCACCCCGATACCGGAGGACGCCACTCCGGCTGACTTCGAGCTGATGGACCCCGAGAAGCTCTTCGGCAAGAAAACGAACACAGCTCCGAATCCGGTCGACATTCCCGACGAAACGATTCCGCTGCCGAAGTTCGAACCGCTCGTCGTCAAGGGCACCTACGCGTCGGCCGTCGGCGCGATCCTCGCCGGATGCCGCCATTTCTTCGGTTACCCGATCACCCCATCGACGGAAGGGGCCGAGCTGATGGCGAAGCTCCTGCCGAAACTCGACGGCTCGTTCCTTCAGGCGGTCAGCGAAGTCGCGACCGTGAACATGATGTATGGCGCCGGCGGCGCAGGCCTGCGGGCGATGACGTTCACCTCCTCGCCGGGATTCAGCCTCATGCTCGAAGGGATCAGCTACATGATCGGCTCCGAGCTGCCGGGCGTCTTCGTCAACGTCATGCGCGGCGGACCGGGCCTCGGCAACATCGCTCCCGAGCAGAGCGACATCAAGCTGGCCTGCCGCGGACTCGGCCACGGCAACACCCAGGCGATCGTCCTGGCGCCGTCGACGCCGCAGGAGATGCTCGACGTCACCATGCTGGCCTTCGACCTCTCCTTCAAGTACCGCAACCCCGTGATCATCCTCGGGGACGGCTATCTGGGGCAGATGACCGGCAAGGTCACCCTCCCGCCGACGATGCTCCGCCCCGGCATTCCGAAGTGGGCGGTCTACGGCGACGCCATGCACCGGGCCAACGTCCATACGTCGATCTACCTCGACGAGAACGACCTCGAAAACCACAACCTGCACATCATCGCGAAATACGAGTTGATGGCGAAGAACGAGCAGCGCGCGGACGCCTTCTTCACCGACGACGCCGAGGTGCTGATCGTGGCCTGCAATACCCCGGCGCGCATGGCCAAGGGGGCGGTGGAGGCACTGCGGAAGGACGGGATCAAAGCGGGCCTGTTCCGGCCGATCACGCTGTGGCCGTTCCCGATCGAGGCGTTCCGGAAATCGATCACTCATGCGAAGCGCATCGTGGTCGTGGAAGCGAGCAACGGTCAGCTCGAGGACGAAGTGCGCCTGGCGCTGAGCAAGGCCGGCATTCACAACCCTCCCGAATTCGAACACGTCCGCCACTTCGGCGGCATCCTCCCGCAGCTCGACGAGATCGTCGCGGCGGTGAAGGGAAATGAGGTGGCCGCATGAGCAGCATCTTCTACGACAAATTCGAGCGTCACTCGCACGGCGAGGGGCTCAAAGGGCGGGCCACACACTACTGCCCCGGCTGTGGACACGGGCTGGCGCACAAGTACCTGGCGCAGGCCATCGAGACCCTCGGCATTCAGGACCGTACCGTCGCCGTCTCCCCGGTCGGCTGCAGCGTCTTCCTCTACTACTACTTCGACGTCGGCAACACGCAGGCGGCGCACGGCCGCGCGCCCGCCGTGGCGATCGGCCACAAGGTGTCGAATCCCGACTCGATCGTCATCAGCTACCAGGGCGACGGCGATCTGGCCTCGATCGGACTGGCGGAGATCGTCTCGACCGCGCAGCTCGGCATCCCGATCTCGGTGATCTTCATCAACAACGCCATCTACGGCATGACCGGCGGGCAGATGGCGCCGACCACGCTCATGGGGCAGAAAACGGCGACGAGCCCGTACGGCCGCAACGAGTACATGGGCAAGCCGCTGAAGATGGCGGAGCTGATCGCCCAGCTCGACGGGCCGGTGTACGTCGAGCGCGTGGCGCTCTTCGACGCCAAGCAGCGCGTCCGCGCCGAGAAGGCGATTCTCAAAGCGCTCAGGATGCAGGTGGAAGGAAAGGGCTTCTCGTTCGTCGAGGTGCTGGCGGAGTGCCCCACCCATCTGAACATGACGCCGGAAGAGTCGGAGACGTGGGTCAAGGACGTGCTGGCCAACGTCTTTCCGCTGGGCGTGAAGAAGGACGTCGAGAATCCCGAGTCGTGGTACCACCCGGCGAAACCGATCTTCGACCCCGGCATGGTCATGAAAGTCGTCGGCGGCACCGACGAGGCGCCGCATCGCAACTGCAAGTCATTCCCGTCGCACATCGCACCGAACGACATCTCGCTCAAGCTCGCCGGCGCGGGCGGCGATGGCGCGCAGACCGCGGCGATGCTGATCGCGCAGGCCGGCATCAACGAAGGGTTCGACGCCACGCACATCCCCAGCTACGGACCCGAGTCGCGGGGGGGCACGTCGTACGCCGACGTTCACATCGCCGAAGACGAAGTGCTCTCGCCGGCATCGCCGAAGCCGAACATCCTCGTCGCCTTCAACGCGCCGAGCCTCGCCAAGTTCGGACCGCTGGTGAAGAGCGGCGGCACGATCGTCTATGACAGCTCCACGGTCTCCGACCCGCCACCGCCTCCCGCCGGGGTGAAGCAGTACGGGATTCCGTTTACCGGCATCGCCATGGAGCTCGGCAAGCAGGTGGTCAAGAACGTCGTCGCCCTCGGCGCGCTGCAGGCCGTGACGAATCTCTTCCCCGCCGACACGTTCCTCATCGCCATCCGCCAGGCGCTGAAGGAAAAGGCGAAGGTGATTCCGCTCAATGAAGAAGCATTCGCGCGCGGGCAGCAGGCAGCGGCACATCTGGTGTGAGGAGTGCGGGCGTCTCGCCCGCACTCCGTTGCTACACGACCTGGTGCTCGCGATCACGAGTGTGAGCGACGGGGTCGGGCCGACAATGCCGATGGCGAAGTTCCCACAACGAAGCGATCCGCTGGAGAGAGCCATGACACCGAAAGACATCACAGAGCGCCGCATCGATCTCGGCCTCACCGTCGACGAGCTCGCGTTCGCTCTGAACGTCACCGAAGCGGAGCTGATGGCGATCGAAGCGGGGGCGAGCCGGCAGTACCTGACGCGCGAGTTCCAGGAAGCGTTCGACGCGTTCGAAGAGCGCGTGTTCGGGACGTACGTCGGCGCGTGAATTCGTAACAGACGGCGAGATCAGGACGAACCGCGACAAGGCGCTGGCGGCGATGAGGAGTGCGGACGTCCTCGTCCGCAGCGATCGGACGTCCTCGTCCGATCGTTCCCGTGTTGCGATGTCCGCCGGGCGGGGACGCCCGGCGGCTGCGGACGAGGACGTCCGCACTCCATCGGTTACGATATCGCCGTGAGCACGATGGTCCTCGCCATCCTCCTCGGCATCGGCCTCGCCGCTTCGGCGGGGCTGAACGCATTCCTGCCGCTGCTGCTCCTTTCTGCGGCTGCGCACTTTCACTTGGCCGGCATCGCGCTCGACGCGAAGTTCGCCTGGCTGGCCTCCGACACCGCCCTCGCCGTTCTGCTCGTGGCCACACTGCTCGAGCTCATCGCCGACAAAATCCCCGCCGCCGATCACGCGCTGCACTTGGTCGGCTTCGTCATCCGGCCGCTGGCCGGCATCGTGGCTGCGGCATCGGTCATGCGCGGCGTCGATCCGATGGTCGCCGGCATCGCCGCGATCATCATCGGCGCGCCGACGTCGCTCGCGTTTCATGCCGCCAAGAGCAGCGCTCGCGTCGTCTCGACCGCCACCACACTCGGCTGCGCAAATCCGCTCCTGTCGCTGGTCGAAGACTTCGTCTCGTTCTCGTTTGCGGTGATCTCGCTGCTCGTGCCGCTGCTCGTACCGCTGCTGCTGATCGCCGCGGTCGTGCTGTTCGTGGCGCTGTTCCGGCGGAAGGCGACCGCCTGACGTCCGCACTCCGTTCCGCTAAACTTCCGGGCGCTCATGAACGATCCGCTTCTGCGCTTTCGCGAACGCTTTCCAATTCTTCGCTCGACGAAGTACCTGGTCTCGCACTCCCTCGGGGCCATGCCCGAGGCCGCGCGCGACGCGCTGGCTGAATACGCAGACGTCTGGGCCACGCGCGGCGTGCGGGCGTGGGAAGAGGCGTGGTGGACGATGTCGGCCGACGTCGGCGACCTCATCGCGCCGATCATCGGCGCCGCGGCCGGATCGGTAGTCATGCTGCCGAACGTGACGACCGCTCAGGCGGTCATCCTCTCTTCGTTCGACTACACGGCGCCTCGCAATCGTGTGGTCATGGTCGACGGGGAGTTCCCATCGGTCCGTTACGTCTACGAAGGGCTGGCGCGCCGTCTCGGCGCCGAGATCGTGACCATTCCGCACGACGGAAGCGGACTGGGGGTCGACCTCGAGCGTTTGCTCGCCGCCATCGACGAGCGGACGCGCCTCGTGCCGATCTCGCACGTGCTGTTCGAATCTTCGTTCAAGAACGACGTCGCGGCGATCGCGCGCCGCTGCCGCGAAGTGGGCGCGACGCTCATCCTCGACGTGTTCCAGTCGGCCGGCATCACGCCGGTCGATGTGCGCGGGTGGGACGTGCCGATCGCCGTCGGCGGCGTCCTGAAGTGGCTCTGCGGCGGCCCGGGCGGCGGGTTTCTCTACGTCGAGCCGTCGCTCCGCCCGAAACTTCATCCGGCTTTCACTGGATGGATGGCGCACTCCGACCCGTTCGAGTTCGCCCCTCCGCCGATCCGTCATCGCGACGATCCGATGCGCTTTGCTCTCGGCACCCCCGCGGTACCAGCCCTGTATGCCGCACGGGAGGGTTCGAAGATCGTCGCCGAGGCGGGGCTCGACGCCATCCGGGAGAAGTCGCTGAGGCAGACGAGGAGGTTGATCGCGTTCGCCGAATCGCACGGATTCACCTTGCGAACACCTCGCGACGACGATCAGCGCGGCGGGACCGTCTGCATGCAGATGCCGCATTCGCACGAGACCGCCACGACGCTCAATTCGATCGGCGTTCTCTGCGACTGGCGTCCGAACGCCGGCATCCGCCTCTCGCCGCACTTCTACACCACGGACGACGAGATCTCGGTGGCGCTCGATGTGATCGACGACGTTGTGGCGCGAAGTGTCGCGACGTAGGAGTGCGGACGTCCTCGTCCGCATCGATCGGACGTGTGTCCGATCGTTCTCACCGGTAACCACCACCGGACGGGGACGTCCGGCGGCTGCGGACGAGGACGTCCGCACTCCAGTCCCGATCACGGTACGATGTCGCCATGGCCAAGCGGGTGGATCGGTTCTCGGAAGTTCTCCTCAGCGTGCTGACGAAGATCTTCGGTCCCACTCTGCGACGACAGACCGCCAGCAACAAGAACGCGCCGTGCCCCTGCGGCAGCGGTATCAAATACAAGCGCTGCTGCCTTCCAAAAGAGCAGGCGCGGCCGGCGCGGCCGCGCTGACCGTAGCGAGTAGCGAGTAGCGAGAGGGGGAGACGAACACGGGGGCGCCCCGCTACTCGCTTCCTACTCGCTACTCGCTACTCGCTGCCGTATGACAACGGTCATGCCCCTCCTGGCCGCTCGGGCATAACTTCGGATCCATGAGACTCATCGAAGAGCTCGAGCGCGAGCACGCGCGCATCGACCGTGTCGTCGGATCGATGCGCACCTGGGCTGACCGCGCTGTCGCCGGCGACGCACCCGCCGCGGATGGCGGAAAGTTCATGCGGTTCTTCGAGGTCTATGCGGGCGGTCTGCACCACGAACGCGAGGAGACCGTCCTCTTTCCGACCACCTGGAACGACCTCGGCCTCAAAGCCGACACCCCGCCGATCGTCGTCTGTATCGACGACCATCACGAGCTCGCCGCCCTGCTCCAGTGCATGAAATCGCTCCTCGAGAAGAAGGCCCTCGCCACTGCCGAGCTGAGGGAAGTGCAGCAACTCGCCATCCGCTATTCGCACATCCTCTGGGCACACATGGACGCCGAGAATTCAGTCTTGTTCCCAGAGATCGAGCTTCGCCTCCGCCACGCGGGGATTCGCGAGCTTCCCTCCCGCCCGATGACCGCGGACGAGGAGTCCGCAGCAGCCCTGGGCGATCTGCTCATCGAGCGCTATCCGCCTTCCGATGACGGGACAATCGTCCGCGGCGAAGGTTGCGCGATGTGCCCGGCCTATCTGGCGGCGTGCTCCGGGATCGAGCGCGAGTGGTGGAACGAGTGGGAGTGGGAGGAGCTCGACGAGCACGTCGCGGCGTCGTAGGGGGGACGGGAGTTGCTCAGTTGCTTAGTTGCAGCTGTGGCGGGAGCAACTGAGTAACGGGCGGGGCGGCGGATCACCCCTCAGTGCCGGTCTTCGGGCGCGCCACCACCAGATCGGGACAGCGGTCGGACGCGAACAAACCGTCACGCAAGCAGTGGTCGCGTTGCTCGGCAATGGCCCCGCGGGCGAGCATCAGTAACTCCTGCCGGTCCTGGTTGCTCGCGATGAACACGGCCGCAACCACGCCTGTCGCCGTCAACGCGCCGGCGCGATCGAGCAACAGACGCGCGATCCGGTTGACCGGATTCTCGCACGCGCACATGAGGCAGATGCCCGCTTGTTCGGAGAGCGAAAGTTGTTCTTCCACGACACCATATTCGCCCCCAGCTCGGGAATCAGCCGTATTGACTAGCGTTGATTCTGCGTGAATCGTCGCGTGGCAATTGTGACAAGTTGTGGAAGGTCGAGAAAGACCCCTTCAACGTCACTGTCCGCTCACCGGCAGGATGGATACAATCCGGGGTTACGCTGAGTTCCCTCGGCACGAGAAGGGAATCGCCGCATTCGCGGCCATTCGACGATACGACATGTTGCAGATCCGTTCCGTCATCGTAGGCACAGGCAGCAAGATCCCCGACATCCGGGTCGCGAACGACTACTTCCTCAAGCACGAGTTCCACGGCCCGGACCAGAAGAAGATCGGCAAGACGAACGAAGAAATCGTCAGTCAATTCGAGGCCATCACCGGCATTCGCGAGCGCCGCTACGTCCGCGACGACGAAGTCACCTCGGACATCGCTTTCGAAGCTGCGCGCAGCGCGATCGAGTCCTCCGGCATCGATCGCGAGCAGCTCGACTACATCATCGTCGCCCACAACTTCGGCGACGTTCGCAGCGGGAGCAATCGTTCCGACCTCGTGCCTGCGCTCGCCGCGCGCGTGAAGGCGAAGCTCGAAATTCGCAACCCGCGCACGGTTACGTTCGACCTGATCTTCGGCTGCCCGGGATGGCTTCAGGGCGTGATTCAGGCCGACTACATGATCCGCTCGGGCAACGTACAGCGGGTGATGGTCATCGGCGCCGACACGCTTTCGCGCATCTCCGATCCGCACGACCGCGACAGCCTCATTTACGCCGACGGCGCCGGCGCGGTGATCCTCGAAGGACGGCGCACGCCGGAGGAAGTGGGAATGCTCTCGCACGCCGTCCGCTCGGACACGCTCGAGCATTCGGGAATGCTCTTCATGGGGCGCTCGAACAAGAACGAAGCGTTCCTCGAGTCGCTATTCCTGAAGATGGAGGGGCGCAAGCTCTACAAGTACGCGCTCAACACAGTGGCCGTAGCGATGAAGGAAGCGCTCGAACGCGCCGGAGTCGATCTGCGCGAGGTCAAAAAGGTCCTGATCCACCAGGCCAACGGCAAGATGGACGAGGCCATTCTCGCCGCGTTGTACCATCTGTGCGGCGCAGGCACTCCGCCGCCGGGCGTCATGCCGATGACCATCTCGTGGCTCGGCAACAGCTCCGTGGCGACCATCCCGACGCTGCTCGATTTGATGTGCAAGGGCGAGATGCCGGAGCACGCTCTCAAGGCCGGCGACAACGTGATCTTCGCCTCCGTCGGCGCGGGGATGAACATCAACGCCGTGGTCTATCGGTGGGCGTGATGGTTCGGACCGCAGACCGCAGACCGCGGTCCGCAGTAGACCTTGACGGGAGACTGTGACGGGAGACTGCGGTCCGCGGTCTGCGGTCTACGCAAACAGGCTCTTCAGACGCTCGGTCGACTGCCAGTCTGCAGCGACGATCGCCAGACCGCTCTGGAACAGCCTGTCCCGCGGCATCGTGCGGACCACCTCGCAATCAAGCTTCATCGGCCCGAGATCGGAGAGCACTTCCACACGGCAGAAGGCGCCAGGAGACGGCAGCGGCGTCTGGTGCACGATGCGAATGCCGCCGAGGGATCCGTCCACCAGATAGACGCGCGCATCGCCGACGGCCCCGCGAAGCGGCTGGCGCAGGGTGACGCGCCGGAAGCGACGGCGTTCGGTCGTAGGCATAGCTGAAGATAACAGTGTAGCCGCTGCTGGCCGGCCTCGCAAAAGGGCCAGCCGTCGGGAGTGCTGAGTACTGAGTGGCCTCTGCTCGCTACTCAGTACTCATTCTGCCTCATGCCTCATCCGCGTGCTCTTGTACATTGGCGGATAAACGAACCAGAGACCGCCGAACAACAGCAGCAGGGCGGCGGAGACGACGCCGGCCGCCAAGTCGTCGTGCCAGACGACGGTCGTCACAAGAAAAACGTCGGTGCAGATCCCGATTGCCAGCGGCGGCATCGCGGCGAGCAGAAGCCACGACGCAGCGCGCACGAAACGTTCGCTGGCCCGGCGCGGCACGATCTGCCGATGCAGCGCCGCCGGAGTCATGACCAGTGCGATAGAGATCACGACCAGAACGATCGAAGCGATGTGGAGCTTCTGCTGACTCGCTGTGAGTTTCTCGGCGAAGCTCGAGTTGAACACCGCGATCATCTGAAAACCGAAGAGCGCCTGGAGGCCGGGAAGAACCATTCGGCATTCGCCGAGAAGGTGGCCGACGGCATCAGACGTGGCGAGCGACTCATCGCTTCGTGCAGATTGCATGAACGGATGAGTTGAAAGATTCATGCCGTTCCTCGATCACGGACCGCTCCATCACCGAAACCCGACACGCGTTTGATTGACGCGGTTCTCGCCGGTCTGCTACAAGCCGATTCGCGTCCTCGCGTTGCGCAAGTCGGCCGGATCCCCTTCCTCGGAGCCAGAACCGTGTACTGGATCAGCAAACTCTTCCACAAGCTCTCCCGCTTTCGAAGGCGGCTGCTGATCCTTCTCGCCGTGGTGGGGCCCGGCATCATCACGATGGTCGCGGACAACGACGCCGGGGGCATCTCAACGTACGCCGTGACCGGGTCGAAGTACGGGTTCAATCTGCTGTGGGTGTTCTTCATCCTCGTGCCGATGGCCTACTTCGTCCAGGAGATGACGGTGCGGCTGGGTGCCGTGACGAAGCGTGGTCACGCGGAGGCGATCTTCGACGGCTTCGGTCCGTTCTGGGGATGGTTCTCCATCGTCGACCTGGCCATCGTCAACTGGCTGACCCTGGTGACCGAGTACATCGGCATGACCGAGGCGATGAGCCTCTTCGGGATTCCGCCGGCGGTCACGTACGTGGCCGTGTCGCTGATCCTGATGGTCATCGTCATGACCGGCCGCTACTGGACATTCGAGAAGATGACGCTGTTCTTCTGCGTCTTCAACTTCGTCTACATTCCGGCTGCACTGTGGGCCATGAAGATGCCGTCGTCGCCGGGCTGGCGTTCGGTTGGGCGGGGCTTCTACAGCCCGTCGTTCCCGAGCGGCCTCACAGCGGACTTGCTTTTCGTGATCATGGCGAACATCGGCACGACGATCACCCCTTGGCAGATCTTCTTTCAGCAGAGCGCCGTCGTGGACAAGGGGATGGACGTCCACGACATCAAGTTTGGCAAGATCGACACGTTCGCCGGGTCGTTGTTCACGGGCCTGGTGGCGATCTTCATCATCATCGCCACCGGGGCGGCGTTCTACTATCACTCGCCACAGATCGTCGTGGAGGACGCCAAGCAGACCGCGTCTGCGCTCTCGCCTCTCCTCCCGCACGGCCAGGGCGAATGGGCCCGCCGCCTCTTCGCCATCGGCCTGTTCGATGCCGGCTTCCTCGGCGCGCTCTGCATCTCCCTGTCGACGTCGTGGGCGGTCGGCGAGGTCTTCGGTTGGGCGCACTCGCTCAACCGCAGCGTGCGCGACGCTCCCTGGTTTTACGCGGTCTACCTATTGACTCTGATCTCTGCGGGCGCCATCGTGCTGATCCCGAACGCGCCGTTGATCGCGATCACAATGTTCGTGCAGGTGGTCGCGGTTACACTTCTTCCCGGTGCCCTGATGTTCCTCATCCTGCTGTTGAACGACAAACCGCTGATGGGCGATTACGTGAACACGCGTTGGCAGAACATCGCGAATTGGAGCATCACGATATTCGTGATCGTCATGTCGACGCTGTTCGGACTCTCCGTGCTGTTTCCCGGACTTCTCGGCGCATAAGGAGGACGCATGTCGCAGATCGCCGAAACCGTCCCGACCGCGCCGCAGCAGCACGGATACGAACTGCTGTACTTCTCCCAACTCGTGAAGCCGTCGATCCGACAGCGGGTCACCGGGCGCAGACTGGGAAAGTTCACAGATCTGGTCTTCCGCATTGCCGATCCATATCCGGAGGCCGTCGGTGTACTGCTCGATCACGGCTGGGGGCGAACGGCCGAGTTCATCCCGTGGGAAAAGGTCGCTTCCGCCACTTCCCACGGCATCGAAGTCGATCCGCCGAACGGTGAGGGATACCCGCCGTTCGTGGACCAACCGGGATGGATGCTGCTCAACGAGCACCTCATCGGACGGACGATCCTGGACATGAACGGCCGGAGTATCGAGGTCGTCAACGACGTGCAACTCCTCGCCTCGAAAGGACGGCTCGTACTCGTGCACGTCGACATCTCCTTCAACGGGTTCCTGCGGAAGTGGGGCCTCTACGGCATCGTCTCAGCGAAGGAGCAGCTGATCCCCTGGAAATACGTTCAGCCCCTGTCCGTCGAGGACGCGGGCGCCACCGACTCAGTGACTTTGTCGATCACTCGCGCACAGATCGCCGACCTTCCGGAAGAGGACCTGGCAGACGCTCTGGAAGAACTGAGCGGCCAGGAGCAGCAGGCGGTCTTCTCGGCACTCGATTCCGAGAAGGCAGCGGACGTGCTCAGCGAAGCGGAACCGCGCGCGCAGCGGCAACTCGTGGCGAATCTTCGCCTGGACCGTGCGAGCACGATCCTGTCCGAGATGTCGCCGCAACGGCTCGCTGCCCTTTTCACGATCCTGCCCCTCGACAACCGGACGGCCCTGATGGCTCTTCTGCCGAAGGAGAAAGCCGAGGAGGTCGCGGACATCCTGTCGCTCGACGAGAGCGTGGCCGAATCGGCGATGTCCGACGACTTCATTGCGATGCAGACGACGACGAGAGCCGGCGACATCCTTCGGGAGATCCGCACCTCGCAGCGCGAGCACGACTCGATCACGTACATCTACGTCGTTGACTCGGACCAGGTGCTCCTTGGGGTGGCCGACCTGCGCGACATCGTCCTCGCCAGCGATGAAACCACGCTTGGCGAGCTGATGATCGAGACCGTCGTCTGTGCCGGCCCCGACGATGCGCGCGAGGACCTGGCCGAGCTCTTCGCGCGCTATCACTTCCGCATGCTGCCAATCGTCGACGACCAGCATCGGCTGATGGGCGTCGTCTATTACAAGGACGTCATGAAAGGTCCCGCGGCAACGCGCACATGAGCCATGGCACGAATCGAAACAACGCCCGTCGTCAAATTCGCCCTCTACTTTCTCCGGGTGTACCTGATCGTCCTGCTGCTGCTGGTCCTCGTGAAATTCCTGCGGCTGTTTCCTTCGAATCCGAACCCGCCGAAGAAGGCGGCGGTTGTGGTGGTACAGCACGAGGGCGCGGGGACCTGACGGCTGCAGCTAGTTTCTTGCGGCGGCTACGCCGTCTTTCGGATCTCCCTGGCTCAGCGGCGGGCGGCGACGCCCGAACTCCCAGTGGCCTGTATCAGCTGAATCGGGACCACCTGGCTTGGTCTCGACGCCGTGAGCTTCGTTGCGCCTCCTCAACATAGTCACCGCTATGCTTGCGTCGGCGCGCCTCGCTCACGTCGCCGATCCCGGCGCCATCTGGTCCCAATTCAGCCAATACAGGCCACTAGGTTTCGCTCCGTCGGACGCCCAGCGGATTCGCTTCCTGCAGTTCTGGCGGAAGCGCGGCATCCGGGAAATCCTGGTAGCAGACGGCGCGCGTGAAGCGCTCGATGGCGCGCGTGCCGACCGACGTCGAACGGCCGTCGGAAGTCGCCGGGAACGGACCGCCGTGCACCATGGCCTTCGACACCTCGACGCCGGTCGGGAACCCGTTGAACACGAGCCGCCCCGCCTTCGTCTCGAGAATCGCCAGGAGGTCTTGATATGACGCGAGCTCTCCGTCCGCCGCGTGAATCGTGACGGTGAGCTGCCCTTCCAGCGCGCGGGCGAGGTCGAGCAGCTTCTCGCGCGTCGCCTCCACGATCACCGTTGACGGGCCGAAGACCTCGTCCATCAGGCCGCGCTCGCGGAGAAAAGTCTCGGCGTTGGTGAAAAAGAGCGCCGCGCCCGCAGTGCCATCGGAGTCTGCGGGCACGCTCAGGCGCTGCTCGACGCCGCTGACGCCTGCCAGCCGAGCGACGCCGCCGCGGTAGGCCCTGCAGATCCCGGCCGTCAGCATCGTTCCCGCCGGCGTGGCGGCCATCCTCTCGTGCAGCTCGTCGACGAAAGACGAGACCGCCGGTCCTGATTCCGTGATGACGAGGCCGGGGTTCGTGCAGAACTGGCCGACGCCGAGCGTGACGGATGCCTGCAGCGCCGCAGCGATTTCGGCGCCGCGCGTCCGCATCGCATCCGGGAGGATGAACACCGGATTGATGCTTCCCATCTCGGCGTACACGGGAATCGGCTCGGCGCGCTTCGAGGCAATCTCCATCAGCGCGAGACCGCCGCGCCGCGACCCGGTGAAGCCGACCGCCTTGATTGCCGGATGCCGCACGAGATCGACTCCGACCTCCACTCCCGCATCGAACAGCAGCGAGAACGTTCCCTCCGCCCATCCGAGCTCGCGCACGGCGTCGGCGATGGCGAGGCCGGCGAGCTCCGAGGTTCCGGGATGTGCGGGATGCGCCTTCGCGATCACGGGACAGCCGGCGGCGAACGCCGAGACGGTGTCGCCGCCGGCGACGGAAAAGGCGAGAGGGAAGTTGCTCGCGCCGAACACGGCGACCGGCCCGAGCGGACGCAGCATGGAGCGCAGGTCGGGCTTCGGCGCTGGCTTCCGCGACGGATCGCCACGATCGATGCGCGCGTCGACCCAGGAGCCGTCTTCCACGAGAGCGGCAAACATCCGCAGCTGTCCCGTGGTCCGGCCGAGCTCACCCTGCAAACGGGCCTGCGGCAGCGCCGTCTCGAGGTGCGCACGCTGGACGAGAGCCTCACCTCGCGATTCGAGATTTGCCGCAATCCGGCGAAGCAGCTCGCCGCGCTCGTTTCCGCGGCGATGTGCCGTCTCCACGAACGCTGCCGCAGCAATACGAGCAGCGCGATCGACATCGCCGGCTGTCGCCGACATGAATTCCGGCTCGATGGTCTGCCCGGTCGACGGATTCGTCGCCTTGAACACCGCTCCCCCTCCACCACGTCCGAATCCGACCATCGACCGTGTCGCGGTCATGCTCCGATCCTCGGGCGGGCGGCGAGCGCACTACGGATGATGCGCAGCGCCGTCTCGAGCTCGGATCCGTCCAGCTCGAGACGTGGAGGCCGCACGCGGGCGCTCCCCATCCCCACCTCCTCCTGGACCAGCTTGATCAGCTGCACGAATTTCGGGACCGTGTCGAGCCGGAGCAGCGGAAGAAACCAGCGGTACAGCGCGGCGGCTTTCTCGCGCTCGCCGCCGCGAGCGAGATCGAACAGCGCCACCGATTCCGCAGGCAGCGCATTGACGAGCCCCGCGATCCAGCCGACCGCTCCTGCGTCGATCCCTTCGACGATCAGATCGTCGACGCCGATCGAAATCGCCAGCCGATCACCGATGAGCGAGCGGATCGCGGCGAGGCGGCGGATGTCGGCGCTCGACTCTTTGACGGCGTGCAGGTTCTCGTGCCCGGCGGCGAGCTCTGCGATCTGCTCCGGCGTGAAGTCGGTGCGGTAGGCGATGGGATTGTTGTAGAGCATCGACGAGAGCCGCGTGGCGCGCAGCACCGCTTCGATGTGCGCCTTCATCTCGCGCCAGTCGGTCGAATAGACATACGGCGGGAGAATCATCAGGCCGCTGCAGCCGGCCGCCTCCGCCCGTTTCGCCATCCCGACCGCGTCGGAGGTGCTGAGCGCGGAGATCGCCGCGATGACCGCGACGCGGCTGCCTACGGCTCGAACGCAGGTCTCGAGGACCGCGACTTTCTCCTCGGTCTGCAGCGTGGCTCCTTCGCCGAGAGAGCCGAGAGCGACGATGCCGGAGCAGCCCGCGTCGATCATCCAAGACGCGTGTCGCGCCAGAAACTCGTGATCGATCTGCAGCGAACGATCGAACGGGGTGGTGATGGCAGGGATGACACCGGACCAGGTTGGTTGCACCAGGGAATCGTATGCGAAGGGTGGGTTGCCGGGTTACGAGGTCACGAGGTCACGAGGTCACGAGGTTGCACGGGTCAATACTCCGTAATCAACACCCCGTCATGCTGAGAGGATGTGCAGAAATCGAATTCACCACAGAGGCACAGAGAGCACAGAGACTGTTCCTCTGCCTTTCTTTCTCTGTGTCCTCTGTGTCTCTGTGGTGAATTCGATTT
>JADGOA010000276.1 GCA_017883215.1 Thermoanaerobaculia bacterium
TACGCCACCATCCGCGACGAAGTCCTCCGGGTGACCGCAGAGGTATACGAATCCCAGGTCTTCATTCTCGGCAAACGCGTCGAAGATTTCGAGCGCGACTTCGCCGCCTACTGCCAGACGGAGCACGCCATCGGTGTCTCCTCGGGAACCGACGCCCTCCTGATCGCGCTGATGGTCCTCGATATCAAAGCGGGCGATGAAGTCATCGTGCCGGCGTACTCGTTCTTCGCGACAGCCGGCGTTGTGGACCGAGTCGGTGCCACGCCGGTCTTCGTCGATATCGATCTCGCCGACTACAACATCGATCCCGCGCAGATCGAGAAGAAGACTACGAGCCGGACGAAGGCGATCATGCCCGTCCATCTTTACGGCCAGATGGCCGCCATGCGCGAGATCAACACCGTCGCCGCGAAGCACGGCATTCCGGTCATCGAAGACGCCGCGCAGGCCGTCGGCGCCGAATACGACGGCAAACGTGCCGGATGGCCCGGTATGATCGGCTGCTTCTCCTTTTTCCCGTCCAAGAATCTCGGCGCGTTCGGCGATGCCGGTGCAGTCACCACGGACGACGACGACCTCGCGCAGAAGCTCGTCGACTACCGCGTCCACAGCATGCGTCCGAAGTACCACCACCACTCCGTCGGCGGCAACTTCCGGATCGACGCGCTGCAGGCTGCGATTCTCGGTCTCAAGCTGCCGCATCTCGAGTCGTGGAGCGAAGGGCGTCGCCGCAATGCCGCGAAATACCAGACCCTTTTCACAGACGCCGGCGTGACCGATCGCATCGTTCTGCCGAAGGAGATTCCAGGCCGCAGGCACGTGTTCAACCAGTACGTGATCCGCTTCACCGAGGGCCGCGAGACGCGCGACGCCGTCATGGCCCATCTCAAGAGCGCCAGCATCGGCTGCGAGGTCTACTACCCGCTCACGCTGCCGCAGCAGGAGTGTTTCAGGAACGTTCCTGGCGCCGGAGATCGCTACCCCAACTCCGAAGCCGCCGCCGGCGCCACCCTCGCCATCCCGATCTTCCCCGAGCTGAAGGAATCGCAGCTCGAAGAAGTCGTCTCGGAGATCGCCCGCGCTCTGAAAGCCGCGCCGGCGCACGCGTCGTAGGTAGGCAGTTGAGTCCTGCCATCGAGCGGAGAACCTTCGTGCATATTGAGTGATCGTGATGTGCAGACTGGCGGAGATCTAGCGTGGAAAACCGGTACGAGATCATCATTTTCTGGAGCTCGGAAGACGAGGCATTCGTCGCCGACGTCCCTGAACTCCCGGGCTGCATGGCGCATGGCCCGTCCTACGAAGACGCTCTTCGAAATGCCAGGGAAGCCGTCGCGTTGTGGCTCGAGACAGCAACCGAATTGAACCGCCCGATCCCTCAACCCAAAGGCCGCCGATTGCTATACGCGTAGCCTGAGGCGGCGTAGCCGCCGAAAGAGATTAGCGGCGGCCGTCAGGCCGCCGTCTGGAGTGCTCCCAGGTCCCCTCGCCCCGCGGACGTTCGCTTCACGCGGCTGCACGTCCAGCGCCGCGGGGCGAGGGGACCGACCCACCGATTCGTTCACCATCTGCTGTTAAGTTCGCGCGCGTATGCTCCAGATCCCTCTCACCCTCATGACACCGGCCTCATGCCGTCCCAGCCCGCGTCACGGCCCCACCCTTGCAGAGGCCGAGCCCGCCACCTTCGACGAAAGGACTGCGCGTGATGTCCGCATGATCCCTCTCCGCCAGACGATCCCCGAGAAGACGAAACCGTACGTGAACCGCGCGATTGTCGGCGCGAACGTTGTGGTCTTCCTCATCCAGCTCTTCTCCGGCTCGACCGCGGAGGTGCTGATCTCGATCTTCGGCTTCATGCCGGCGCGCCTGCTGGATCCGGCCGCGTTCCATTACGCGGTCTGGGAGGCGGCGCTCACGCTCGTCACCTCGCTCTTCCTGCACGGCGGCCTCGTGCACCTGTTCGGCAACATGATCTATCTGTGGGTGTTCGGCGGCGCAGCCGAGGACGCGCTCGGTCACGTGAAATACTTCTTCTTCTTCATCGCCGCTGGCGTATTCGGCAGCCTTACCCACACGTTCCTCCTCCCACAGTCAACGGTTCCGTCGATCGGTGCCTCCGGCAGCATTGCCGGCGTCCTCGGCGCGTTCCTCGTGCTCCGTCCAAAGGCCCGAATCGTCACCCTCTTCCCGCTTGTCATCTATTGGGCGATGGCGGAGATCCCCTCGGTTGTCTTCATCCCCGTCTGGTTCCTCATGCAATTCGCGAACGGCTTCATGTCGCTCGCCTCTGCGCGCGGAACGCAGGAAGTGGCCGGCATCGCCTGGTGGGCCCACGTCGGCGGTTTCCTCTTTGGCGTGGCGATCGGCGCCGTCTGGCGCATGGCCCAGAACAAAGCTTCGGCGCCTTGACGATCTGTTGGTGGACATCCGTTCACCTCACGGAGAAGCCCCTCGCGCATCGTGCTACTTTGATCGCGCATCGGCGTCAGCGTCGTCTTGTTGCCGCTCGATGCGAGGCGCTCCGGTCAGTGGAGGTCCTGCGATGCTCCTGGAGTAGGTTCAGGCGGCGCTCCGCCATGCGAAATACGAGATCCTGCCGGATGACGGGTTCTACTACGGTGAGATTCCCGATTGCAGGGGAGCCTATGCAAACGCTGGCTCCCTCGAAGAGTGCCGCGAGCAGCTCAGGGAAGTGCTCGAGGAGTGGGTTCTCTTCCGGGTTCACAAGAACCTTCCGATCCCGACGATCGACGGAATCAGCCTCAGGGTCACGGAAGTGGCCTGATGCCACCCTTCAAGAGAAAGGATCTTGTCAGGTTTCTCAGGCTGTCGGGAATCTCTCGCCGGCGCGCAGGATCGCCAGAAACACGATTCAGGCCGCTCGAACCGGTCGATATTCCTGTTCAGCCAGAGGCGGCTCACCGAGGTCCGCGAGCAAGCGGTTGAGTCGTTCGAGCGTCACCGCGAGCGGTGACGTGATTTCGATGCCGAGAGGGCGTCCATCCGCAGCATAGTCCACAACGAGTAAACCGTCGGGCGATGGTGCGGTCCGGGCGCTTTTCTCGCTGGCGCGATGCGACAGGTGCAAGTACGCCGAAAAGGCCCGACCTTTTCGATAAGTCACCTGCAGCGAACGTTCGGTCATTCGGACACCTCATACACGGTCACGACCACAAGCAGCTTGGCTTCCATATCAGGTTCAACGATCACAATCCATGGATGATGTTGATGCTGCGCGTGAATCATGGACCGCCCCTCGACGACGCTTGGCTCAAACCGCGTGGCTCGCTCCAGCATAGCGCGGACGGTGAACTCGTTCACGCCACGTTGCTCCATGCGCAGATCCGCGTGACCGGTGAACGACAGTTCCCAGGCCCACCATTCTGGAAAGCTGGGTACGGAAGGCATGCGCGACAGCTGATGCTAGCACCGCCTGTAACTCGGCTGCGAGGACCCTGGCGATCATGAACTAAAGGGTCACGAGGACTTCCTCCCCAAAGGTCTCCACGTGAGAGTGGATTGCTGACCTCACATCGGAAAGTGCTTCTTCGTAGCTGTCGCCCTGACCGACGACGAGCAGAGTCCCGGGCTCGGTCCCCTCGCCCCGCGGCGCGAGCGCGCTCAACCACGCTGTGCGAACGTCCGCGGGGCGAGGGGATGCAAGGGGAGTGGGGTACCGCAACCTGGACGTTTCTTCGTGATTGCCTCGTCCTTCGTGAGCACTCGCAACCCCACTCCCCTTCATCCCAGGGAACTCTCAGCGGGAACACTGCGGGCACTCATCCGCGCAGCGGGGTTGACCGTAGACGAATTCCTCGAGCTCCTCTGAGGAGCCCTATCCGAGGTCGGCCCACCACACCTCACCCTGCGAAATCACCACTCGGTCTTCTCCAGAATTCGCCCTGCCGCATTTCGAACGAACGAATCGCTGCCGGCGGCGACCTTGTCGCACACCTGGTCGATCGAACCGGTGACCTCGTCCGGGGCGTGTCGAGCAACGTATTCGCGCAAGGCCGCGCTAAAAACCTCGCTTCGCGACTTTCGCGCTCTGCGAGCCAGACGCTCGACCTTCTCGAACACTTCATCGGGAATGGATACCGCCGTCTTCATACCCGGAGTATAACCGCTGCGAATCCGCGATCCTTCAACTCGAGAGATCTGCGTTCTGCCCTCCTCTACGAATGCGGCGAGGCTATAGAATGAGTTGATGGAACGCATTCTGAGAATCCATGTCGAAAAGCTTCCCGAAGGAGTCTTTCTTGCGACATCGATAGACCTCCAGGGTCTCGTGGCGCAAGGCAGGACGGCTACCGAAGCGCTCGAGATCGCCCGCGATGTGGCGAGACGCCTGATGGAAGCCCAGTCAGCACGCCAGCAGGAGGTTTCACTTCCGCCCGTAAAGGACGCTTTCGACGTCACTCTCGTGGTTGGAGCCTGATCTGGTAAGCGTGCCTGACTGCTGCACGATGATGTCGATCTCCACCCCGCGCGATTCCCGATAATGCTTCAGATCCGGCTGTCGCCCACGGTGGAGAAGTGCCTTGAGGATCTCTGCAGGGTCACGACAGGAAGCTGAGCCGCCGCGCGCTTCAGCTCGGCTGTGAGAACTCTGGAGATCATGCATGGATTGTAAATCGAAATTACAATCCATGCACTTCGCGCCGACCACGACCTGAAACCGACGATCGAGCAACTGCGGCGTGTCGCCACTCTCCCCGCGGGCATACGCGCTAACTTGAGCGGCACATCGTGAGCGAAGCAGCGGGTGGGTCCCCTCGCCCCGCGGCGCGATGTGGGTACCCGCACGAATCGAACGTCCGCGGGGAGAGGGGATGCAAGGGGAGTGGGGTACCGAAAAACCCGAACATTTCTTCGGAATTGCTTCGTTTTTCACGACCACTCGCGACCCCACTCCCCTTCATCCCCTCGCCCCGTGCGGATCTGTTCCGTGTGGCCGCTCGTTTGGGAGCACGGGGCAAGGGGACCGTCTCGTC
>JADGOA010000277.1 GCA_017883215.1 Thermoanaerobaculia bacterium
CGCGTCATTAGAAGCCGGTTGACGGCGCGTGCGCCGGTGGAGCGGAAATGACCCGTGATGCTGTAGGGGCGCACAGCAGTGCGCCCGCTCTCCCGTTGAGAGCTGCGGGCGCGCTGCTGCGCGTCCCTACAGGTCCAAGTGTTCACCGCGCACGTATCCCGGTACCGCTGCATCACCGCGCGAGGTGGCGGTCGCCGTCTCCCGATGGTCCACGGGCGACCTAAGTTCAGTGGCAGGAGGCTGCCATGATTGCGGACAGAGTTCGATCGTTTCTCGACAGGAATCAGGTGAAATACGCCGTCATCCAGCATTCGCCGGCGTTCACGGCGCCGGAGATCGCGGCATCGGCTCACGTTCCGGGGCGGGAGATGGCCAAGAGCGTGATGGTGAAGATCGAGGACCGGTTCGCGATGATCGTGCTGCCGTCGTCCAAGCGGGTATCGCTGGACGAGGTGCAGCGGATCGTTGGGACCGAGAAGGTCCGGCTGGCGCACGAGCACGAGTTCGAGAAGCTGTTCCCGGACTGCGAGGCCGGCGCGATGCCGCCGTTCGGGAATCTCTACGCCCTCGACGTCTACGTGCATCCCGCGCTGACGCAGGACGAGATGATCGCCTTCAACGCCGGCTCGCACACGGAAATCATGCGGATGCGCTATGCCGATTTCGAACGCCTGGCCCAGCCGAAGGCGTTGACGATGGTGTGAGGGCGGGAAGGGTGCGCGGTGCTCGGTGCTCGGGGGTCGGGGAGCACGGAGCGTTTGATCGCGCAGCGTTCTCAGGAAGAATGCGCGAGTAGGGAATCGGCCGCCGAGATCTTGAACGCGTGCCACTATCGCCCCCGACCCCCGAGCACCGTCACTGCAGCGACAACCTCTCCGTATCCTCGTCGTATGCGAAAAGGTTCCCGAAACGAGCCCACCGGACCATGGTGTCGAAGACGGTTTCGTACTTCTCGTGCGGCATGGCGGTGGCGATGCGCTCGTAGATGATCTCGGCGTTCACCTCGCCATCTTCGGACCGGAGCAGGTCGTAGATCTCCCGGAAGAAGCGCAGCTTGAGAAGCTGCTCGCGCCAGATGGCTTTGCGCTCGTCCGGTTCCGCGCGGACGAAGCGGTGTCCCTCCGGCGTGAGGTGAACGTCCTGCTTCGGCGTGTCGACGAAGCCGAGCATCTCCGCTGCTTTGACGATGGCGATCATGGTCCCGAACTCCTGATCGGTGGCCGCGGCGATCTCGAAGATCTCATCGCTGCCGCCCTTGGCCTCGAGGTACTCGAGCAGGCCGGCGATCGCCGAAGTGGTGGTGCGCGGCAGAGGCTCGAGCAGAACGCCGCGGCGGTGCATGGCCGCCGGGACGTCGGGAAGCTCGTTGCCGGTGATGATCTCGTGGAGGTAGTCGACGAGCTGCTCGGATTCGCGCGAGCGGTAGTCGCGCGGTCGCGGCAGCGGATTGTCGACCACGGTGCGCACGCGCCCGGGATGGCTGCTCAGCACGATGATGCGGTCGGCCATGTAGACCACTTCCTTGATGTCGTGGCTGACCATCAGAATCGACGAAGGGTTCTGATCTTCGGGCTGCCAGAGGTCGATCACTTCAGCGCGGAGCCCTTCGGCCGTGAGCGCGTCGACGTGGCTGAACGGCTCGTCCATGAAGAGGCACTCGGGATTGACGGAGAGCGCCCGGGCGATGCCCAGGCGCTGCTTCATCCCTCCGGAGAGCTCGCGCGGATAGGCCTCTTCGAAGCCGGCCAGGCCCACGGTGCGGATGGCGTTTTCGGCGCGCTGGCTGATCTCGTTCGACGGCAGTCCCGCGGCCTGCAGCACGACATTGACATTCTCCGTCACGGTCATCCACGGATAGAGCGCGAAGCTCTGGAAGACGATGCCGACGCCCGGCGTGAGTCCGCTGACGCGCTCGCCGTGGTAGAACACTTCGCCCGCCGTCGGCTTGATGAGGCCGGCCAGGATCCGCAGGATCGTCGATTTGCCGCAGCCCGATGGACCGAGGAGTGCCACGACCTCGAGCGGCTTGATGGCCATGTTGATGTCTTCGAGCACACTCAGCTTCGAGCCGTTCGGCATGACGAACTCGTGCGACACGTTCCGCGCTTCGCAGAGCGTCTCGGTGGTGGGCGGTTTATCGGTTGTGACGGTCACGGGTTCCTTTCCAGACGAGGGGTCGGGGGCCAGGGGTCGGGGGCGCGGACTTCGATTCTCGCCTCCGACCCCCGACCCCCGACCACCCTTCAATCATTTGCTCAACGAAAACTGTTCCTCTGCGATGCGATAACACCAGCGCCAGATGGTGCGGTTGAACAACACGACGATGGCCGCCATGACCATCACGCATGCGGCGAGACGTGGAAAATCGGCGTGTTCGGCGGCGAGGCTGATCTGCGCGCCGAGACCGTTCGCCGCGAAGACTCGCCCTTTGAACGTGACGTACTCGGCGACGATGCTCGCATTCCACGCGCCGCCGGCTGCCGTCACCCAACCGGTCACGAGATACGGGAAGACGGCCGGCAGGTAAAGCGACGTTGCTCGAAGGCGCATGCCCAGGCGATAGCTTTGCGAGGCTTCGCGAAGATCGGCCGGGATGGCCATCGCCCCGGCGATGACATTGAAAAGGATGTACCACTGCGTGCCGAGGAGCATGAGGACGACGCTGCCCCAGTCGAGCGTCACGCCGCCGGCTTTCAGGAGCGCAATCACGAGCGGAAAGAGCATCGGCGCCGGGAATGACGCGGCGATCTGCACGATCGGCTGGAAGATGCGCGACAGCCGCGTGGAGAGACCGATGGCCAGACCGGCCGGAAGCGCCCACAGCGTTCCGAGCGCGGTGGAGAGCAGCACCCGCCCCAGCGTCCATCCGCCCGAGCGGAGGATCGGCAGAAACTCCTGCCACGAGAGGTGGCGCAGAATCGCGATCAGCCGCCAGGATCCGAAGAGCATCAGCGCGATGAGCGTGACGAACAGAAACAGCGAAAGCGTTCCTGACCACCTGGAGGCCGGTCTCTCCTCGGCGGGCGCTTTCGCCGGCCTCGTGGCGCGACGGAAAAGACGATTCCCGATCTCTCCGAGCCATTCGAGCAGACTCGAGCGGCGCAGCCAGTCGTAAACCCACGACGACGCAATCTGCTCGTTCGATCCTTCTTCGACCCGGAACTTCTGCGACCACACCACCACCGGCCGCCACAGCAGCTGGTCGAGGAGAACGATCATCAGAATCATGGCCACCACCGCCCAGATCATCGCCCGCACGTCGCCTCTGGCGACGGCTACGCTCATGTACGAGCCGATGCCCGGCAGGCGAAAGTCCTTGCTGCCGAGGACGAACGACTCGGTGATCATGAGGAAGAACCACCCGCCGGCCATGCTCATCATGCTGTTCCAGACGAGGCCGATCGTGGCGAACGGCAGCTCCACCCAGCGCAGCTTCTGCCACCAGTCGAAGCGGTAGATGGTGGCCGCCTCGATCTGATCTTTCGGGAGCGAGCGCAGCGAGTGGTAGAAGCTGAAGGTCATGTTCCAGGCCTGACCGCTGAAGATCATCAGGATGGAGGCGAGCTCGAGGCCGATGTTGCTGCGCGGGAACAGCGACACCAGCGCCAGGACGATTCCGGGCATGAAACCGAGGACGGGAATGCTCTGCAGGATGTCGAGCAGCGGGAGGAGAACGCGTTCGGCGATCGGATCTTTGGCGGCCCAGAAGCCGTAGCTCAAGGTGAACGCGAGCGACAGAACGTAGGCGAGAAGACCGCGCGAGAGCGAATAGAAGACGTAGATGGGAAGGGCGGAAGGGGAGAGGTCGATGTGGACGGCGGGGCGGAGCGTGCGCCATTCGCCGGCGAGAGAGAGGAGCCCGAAAACTACGCCGACGAAACCGGCCAGGAGGACGAAGTCGAACCAGCCGACGCGGCGAAACCGCTCGAGGAAAGCGGTTGCTTCGCCCCATACTCGTTCGCGCGTCTGCATGCCGGTCCTGCGTCCATGATTTTGTCTCCCCGCGAGGGGGCGGCCATGGTACCACCGGGGGTCGGGGGTCGGGGGGTCGCACCGCTTCGATCCGTGCACCCGGATGACGCTCCCCTCTTCCGGGGAGAGCGCGAGTTCTGGTACATTCGTTTTCAGCCCGGCCAATTCTTTTCTGAGGAGGCCGTCGATGTTGCGTCGTTCCGCAAATTTTGCCCTGGTCGTTGCTCTTCTCGTCGCTCTCCCGTCGTTTTCTCAGTTTCGCACTGTCACCCGTGTAGGAGCTGTTGCCAGACCGAGGGTGTACCGCGGTCCGTGTCCGGCGAACATCGAATTCATCGCCACTGTGTTCGTCAGCCGTCACCCTGTCTGGATCGAGTACGACTGGGAGAGGAGCGACGGATCGAGAAGCGCTCGCCAGCGCGTCCAGATCCGCAGCGCCGGCCAGGGGATCAGGACCACCTGGACCCTGGGCGGCCGCCGCGACCATCGAGAAGTGTGGGAGCGGCTGCACGTTCTGGCGCCGACTGGAATCAGTTCGCCGGCGGCGCGCGCCCGGATCAATTGCCAATAGGCCCAACGTACTATGTCCTGCAGCATCGCTGAGGGATCTCAATGGACCTGAAGAAGAACTGCCTTTTGTGCGAGCGCGGCTCCGATGTCGTGCCGCTGATCTCGATCGAATACCACGGCTCGACGTTCCGCATCTGCGCGCAGCATCTGCCGGTGTTGATCCACGATCCCGGACAACTGGCGGGCCTTCTTCCCGGGGCGGAAGCGCTGACGCCGGCCGACCACAAGGATTGAGTGGAGTGCGGGCGTCTCGCCCGCCGCGATCCGGCGTCCCGCGCCGGATCGCTCGGTCCTTTGGAAGTCGCCGGGCGAGGACGCCCGGCGACGGGGGGGCGAGACGCCCGCAGTCCTACGTCGTGGCGCCGCCGCAGGAGCTGCCGGCGCCGGCGGTGCAGCCGTAGCAGTGGCGCCTGGTGACGACGCGCCGCTTCTGCCACGCCGCGATG
>JADGOA010000278.1 GCA_017883215.1 Thermoanaerobaculia bacterium
GAGGAGAAAATACGGATTGGAGTAGGGGACCGGTGGAGCGCGGCGAGGAATCCCTCGCCAACGAATTGGCGGGCTCGGTCCCCTCGCCCCGTGCGGGTCTGTTCAGCGCGCTCGCCCGGTTGGGAGCACGGGGCGAGGGGACCTGGGCGCACACTTGCGAAAGGGGGATCCTGGTGACACACAGCATATGGTCGAACCCAAGACAAAGAAGCCTCGTGACCTCGTGACCCGGCAACCTCGCAACCCGGCAACCTCATGACCGGCAACCTGGCAAACCGGCAATGTATTTACCCGACCCACCCCACATGAAAATCCGCCTGATCTGGCCCGCCTCGTCATCCGACTCTGCCTTCGCGGAGGCGATCGATCGTTACTTCAATCGCATCAAGCATTTCTTGCCGATCGAGATCATGGAGGTGCCGGCGGAGCGTAGTAGACAAAGCCGAAGCGATGTGGCTATCATACGCGCCCAATCCGCGCGGCTATTGGGCGCAATCCCCGATCGAGGGACGACGGTAGTGCTCGACGAACGGGGGCAAATGCTTGATTCTTTGAAGTTTGCTCGATGGCTCGAACGGCTGACCATCGACAGTCCTCACGGCGTGAACTTCGTCGTGGGAGGGGATGTCGGGCTGGACGACACAGTCAGGAAACGCGCCGATAAAGTGCTCAGTCTGTCAGCGATGACCTTACCGCATCAGGTTGCCCGCGTCGTGCTGTTGGAACAGATCTATCGTGCTTGTACGTTGATGCGCAACATCGCTTACCACAAGTAGCAGGAGAGGCAGCCCGTATGCCCAGAACGAAAGCCAAACCCAACCCCTATCAGTTTTACGAGGACGCGCTGCGGAAGAAGCAGCACGAGCTGCTCGATTCCTATCAGCGCGACAAGGCCGCCGGCAACACGCAGCCCGACGACGGCATTCAGGATCTCGCCGACAAAGCGGCGAGCGCCTATGCAAAGGAGCTGAATTTCTCGCTCTCCGACGGCGAGCGCGGCGTCCTCATGCTGATCGATGAGGCCTTCGCTCGCATCAAGGGCGGCAATTACGGCACTTGCACGAACTGCAGCAACATCATCGGCGAGAAGCGGCTGCAGGCCATCGCCTGGACGCCGTACTGCATCGATTGTCAGGAGCTCGTGGAGAAGGGGCTGCTGTCGTAGGTCTGTTTACACGGTTTTGTTTTTGGGAGCGCTCGAGAGGGCGCTCTTTTTTTGGTTACGAGGTCACGAGGTCACGAGGTGGCGAGGTGGGGTCACCAGGTCACCCGGTCTCCAAGTCACCGCCATTGCGCCGCGATGACGTAAGCTTCACCTCGTGACCTCGTGACCTCGTAACCATGCCCAAACCCCTAGCCACGATCCTCGCCGCCATCGCCAAGGGCACGCCGCCGCGCGTCGTGCTCGTCGGTGGCAGCAGCGAGTTTCTCGTCGAGAAGGCGTTTCACGACATTCGCGACGCGATCGTTGCCAGGATGCCGGGGATCGGGATCGAGGGGTATGAAGCAGGCAGCGACCTCGGGCCTGTTCTCGACTCCTATCGCACCTCCTCCCTCTTCACTCCGGCGCGGCTGCTGATCGTCAACGAGGTGAACGCCTTCGTCTCGGCGAAGGAGCTGAACTCGCTGTACGAAAAGGCGGTCAACGACTGGCGCTCCGCGAAGACGGACAAGAAGCGCGCCTCCTCCGCGGCGAAGCTTCTCCACGTCCTCGGCCTGGTCGGGCTCGACCTCGACATGACCGATCGCGCCATCGCCGAGGCCCTCGGTTTCGCCCTCGATCCGACGCTCGCCGACATGCTCGCCTTCTGCCGCGCCACAGGAAAGAAGGCCGGCCGCGGCGAAGGAGACGCCGCGCTGCTCACCGAGGCGGTGGCGCGCGGCGGGGCATCGGGAACGATCCTGCTGCTGAGGACGGGGGAGTTTCCTGCCAGCTCCTCCACAGTCGATCTCATCGACCGCACCGGAGCGGTCGTGGTCTGTGATCTGACGCGCGAGGACTTCGTGGCCGCACTCGATGCCGCGATCGAGCAGGTGGCGGCTGAGGCGAAGGTGAAGTTCGAACCGCGAGCGGTGGCCGCGCTGCGGCAGAAGCTCGGCATCGAGCGGATGCTCGCCGACAAGTTCTCGCGCGACGTGCCCGACATCCGCGTGGCCGTCTCGGAAGCGGAACGGCTGGCCACGCTCGCCGGCGAAAGCGGACGCGTGACCGCCGATCTGGTTCAGCGCGAGATCGCCGCCGTCGAAGGCGGCGCGCGCTACGAGTTCGGGGCGCTGTTCACCGAAGGGAAGATCATCGAGGCGATCGGCAAGCTGCGCGATCTGGTCGCCCAGGCGCGCAGAGAAGACCCCAAGATGCCGATCGAGATGCAATACGGCCGCTTTCTCTTTCCGCTCGCCGACGAGCTGCGGCAGTTGATCGCCATCCACTCGTACGCGAGAACGCACAACCTCGATCTGCGCCAGTCGATCCCGTACAACCGCTTCAAGGACACCGTCGCCGAACGGCTCGGCGACTCGATGAAAAGCGCCGGCATCGTCCGCCAGCGCCCGCATCCGTTTCCTCTGCACAAGAAATGGGAAGCGGCGCGGACGCAATCGGAAGCGCAGCTCTGGCGTTCCCTCGCCCTCGTCGCCGACCTGGAAGTGAAGCGGAAATCGGGTGGTGTGGCGACGGATGTAGGGATGGAGCTGTTCCTGCTGCAGCGGATGTCGCGCTGACGAAGGGTCACGTCTAAACTCCCGTCATGAACGTCGACCGTCGCGCCTGGCGCGCCCTCTTCGCCGCGCAGCTCGGGTGGATGCTCGACGCGATGGACTTTCTCCTCTTCACCTTCGCCATCCTTCCGATTCAGAAAGAGTTCGGCCTGAGCAGCGCCACCATGGGCGGCCTGACGTCGGTGGCGCTCATCGCCGGCGCCGTCGGCGGGATCGCCTTCGGAAGGATTGCCGATCGCATCGGCCGTGTGCGGGCAATGACGATCAGCATCCTCATCTACTCCGCCGCGACCGCCGGCCTGGCGACCTCGCAGACGCTCTGGCAGCTCATCGCCTGGCGCGTCCTCGTCGGACTGGGCATGGGCGGCGAGTGGTCGTGCGGCTCTGTTCTGGTCGCCGAAACCTGGCCGGCCGAGCACCGCGGGAAAGCGATGGGCCTGATGCAGTCCGGGTGGGCGGTCGGCGCGCTTTTCGCCGCGGCGATCTCCGCGATCGTGCTTCCCCGCTTCGGCTGGCGGATGCTGTTTCTGGTCGGCGCCCTCCCGGCGGTGGCCGCGTTTTTCATCCGCCGCAACGTCGAAGAGCCGCCGATCTGGCGCGAGCGGAAGAACGAGGAGTCCAGATTCAGCGAGATCTTCGGCCCGGCGTTCCTGCGGCGGACATTCGTCGCCACACTCGTCGCCAGTTGCGTGCTTGTCGCTTACTGGGGGCTCACGTCGTGGCTGCCGGCGTTCCTGGCCTCCCCGGTCGAAAAGGGTGGCGCCGGCCTGACGCTCACGAAGTCGGCAATGTGGCTGATCCTCCTGCAGGTCGGCGCGTTCTGCGGATACATCAGCTTCGGCTGGATCGCCGACCGGTTAGGCCGCCGGCCGTCGTTCACGCTGTTCATGATCGCGGCGGCGATCGTCGTGCCGGTTTTCGCATTCGGCGCACGCTCACCGATGACGTTGCTTCTGCTGGGGCCGCTCGTCGGCTACTTCGGCCACGGCTACTTCTCGCTTTTCGGCGTCATGCTGGCGGAGCTGTTTCCGACGCGCATCCGCGGAACCGCGCAGGGCTTCTGCTACAACGCCGGCCGCGTCGTGTCGGCCGCCGCGCCGTTGACCATCGGCGCGCTGGCAGCGACGCACGGCCTCGCGTACGGCCTCGCCCTCGACGCCATGTTCTTCGCTCTCGCCGCGATTCTCATCTGGCTGCTGCCGGAAACGCGTGGTGCGGAGCTGGAGGAAGTATCGACGTGACGCGGTCAGCGCTTCGGCTTGCGCTCTGTATCTACGGGTCGCGAGGTCACGAGGTCACGAGGTCACGAGGTTCTGCGTTTCGCAACCTCGTGACCTCGTAACCCAGAACCCGGTTACATACCCAACCCCGACGCAGCACTACAATCCGCGCATGATCGACATCAGCGCCGATCTCGGTGAAGGCTCGCCGCACGAAGACGAGATCTGGCCGCTGATCAGCTCGGCGAACGTCGCCTGCGGTGGCCACATCGGCGACAGCGAATCGATGGCCATGGCATCCCGCATGGCGCGCAATTACGAAGTTACGCTCGGCGCGCATCCGTCGTATCCCGATCCGGAGAACTTCGGGCGGAAGTCGATGGTCATCACAGCCGAAGCGCTGCGCCTGTCGCTCCTCGAGCAGATCGCATCCCTGGCCTTCCTGGCCGAGCACTTCGACATGGATGTCCGGCGCGTGAAGGCGCACGGTGCGCTCTACAACGACGCCCACCGCGATCGCAGGCTCGCCAATCTGCTCGTCGATGTGATTCTGGAGCTGAATCCGCGCATGGCGATCGTCTGTGGCGATTCTTCGGAAATGGCCGCCGCCGCGCGTGACCGGCACATCGGCATGGTGCGCGAGGCGTTCGCTGATCGCCGTTACGAGCCGGATGGGTCGCTCATGTCGCGCAGCAACGCGGGCTCGCTGCTCACTATCGAGGAGGCCGCCGAGCAGGCCGAACTGCTCGCCCGAGAAGGAACCGTCATCGCCAGCGACGGCTCCCGTCTCCCGGTCGCATTCGACACGCTCTGTGTCCACTCCGACATGCAGCATGCCGTGGAGCGCCTGCATGCGATTCGCGCCCGCCTCGGCATCTGACCGTGTGGCACAGACAAGAGTGTCTGTGCCACATGAGGACCTCGCCGGAACGATCCGCCGCTTGACATCCACCCGTCAATCCTGCACTCTCTCGCCTCCCCGGAGCCGACGGATTGTGGTGTAGCTCAGCTGGTAGAGCGCCGGATTGTTAATCCGG
>JADGOA010000279.1 GCA_017883215.1 Thermoanaerobaculia bacterium
GTGCCGTAGGGGACGTTGTCGTAGCGCTGGCGCCGCTCTTCCTTGACGACCTCGCGCTGGATGTCGAGCTTCTCCTGCGTCAGGGCGGGGAGGAAGAAGCCCATGCGGTCGGATTCGAGCCACAAACCCAGCGCAAGATAGTTAGATGGTAATGTCTCAAAGTAATTAGTACGATCGAAGAACGTCGTCCCGTTCAGGACGCCGCCGACGGACTGGACGTAGCGGAAGTGCTCGTTGTTGCCGACGTGCTCGGATCCGGAAAAGAGCATGTGCTCGAAGAGGTGGGCAAAGCCGGTGCGGCCGGGGCGTTCGTTCTTGGAACCGACGTGATACCAGAGGGTAATGGCCACGAGCGGAGCCGAATGATCCTCGTTGAGGACAACGCGCAGCCCGTTGCCGAGCTCGTACTGTTCGATGGGGAGCATAGGGCGGGTGGTTGTATCACAGGTGGTCGGGGTGGGGAGCTGCGAGCGACACGGGGTTACTCAGTTACTCAGTTGCTGAGTTACTCAGTTGGCGCGCTGCTCGGCCGGCCGCTGACTGAGGAACTGAGGAACTGAGGAACTGAGGAACTGACCAACTGGGCGGCTGGTGGAGTGCACCAACCCCTGTGCTATCCTCGGCCGGCCGCCTGAATGCCGGAAAAACCGCTTCCGTTCCGCCACGTTGCTATCGAGGGACCGATCGGCGTCGGGAAGACGTCTCTGGTGACGCTCCTGGCGAAGCGCTTCCGCGGAACGAAGGTGCTCGAGGACGTCGACAACCCTTTTCTCGACGATTTCTACAAGGACAAACGCGGCGCGGCGTTCCGCTGTCAGCTCTTCTTTCTGCTCTCGCGATTCGACCAGCAGCGGTCGATCGCGCAGCGCGATCTCTTCACCGAGCTGATCCTTGCGGATTACACCTTTCCGAAGGACAAGATCTTCGCGTATCTCACCCTGGAAGACTCCGAGCTGCTGATCTACAACCGCCTCTACGATCTGCTCTACGAGACGGTGCCGAAGCCGGACCTGGTCATCTACCTTCAGGGGAACCTTGATACACTGCTCAAGCGCATCAAGAAACGTGGGCGGGCCTACGAGAAATCGATCTCGCCGCAGTATTTGCAGGAGCTCAGCGAGGCGTACTCACACTACTTTTACCGGTACGACGAGACACCGTTGCTGGTAGTGAATACGAACGAGATCGACTTTGTTAACAGGCCCGAGCATTTCGATCAGCTCGTCGAGCAGATCCGCAATGCTCAAAAGGGAACGCAGTACTACGTACCGCTTGGATCCTGAGTAGACGGACCGGGACAAAGACGTAGTGCTGAGTGCCGAGTCCTCAGGGCTCAGCGCTCAGGACTTGTCCACCTCCTCGGCCCCGAGGAGGACAGATGGCAGCAGCGACCCCCGTCAAGAGAGTGACCGTCCCGGCCGTTCGGGCGATGAAAGCGCAGCAGCGCATCGGGATGATCACGGCTTACGACTTCCCGAGCGCGAAGGTCGCCGACGCTGCCGGAGCCGACATCATCCTCGTCGGCGATTCTCTGGGCATGGTCGTCCTCGGCTACCCCGACACGCTCAGTGTCACCGTCGACGACATGCTCCACCACACCCGAGCCGTCGCGCGCGGCGTGACCCGCGCTCTGGTGGTCGGCGACATGCCCTACCTCTCCTACCACGTGTCGATCGAAGAGTCGGTTCGCAACGCCGGCCTCTTTCTGCAGGCCGGTGCACAGGCGGTCAAGGTCGAGGGAGGGAAGCCCTCGCGCATCAAGACCATCGAAGCGATGCTCGACGCCGAAGTCCCGGTCATGGGGCACATCGGGCTGACCCCGCAGTCGGTCAATGCCCTCGGCGGCTTCATGCTGCAGGGGAAGCATGCCGAGGACGCGCGCCGGCTCATCGACGAAGCGAAGGAGCTCGAGCGCGTGGGCTGCTTCGCCCTCGTCCTGGAGTGCGTTCCCGCCGAGCTCGCGGCCTTCATCACCGAACGGATCGGCATCCCGACGATCGGCATCGGTGCCGGCCCGCGATGCGACGGCCAGGTGCTGGTCTTCCACGACGTGCTCGGGATGTACGACGGCCACACACCGAAGTTCGTGCGGAAGTACGCGAACATCGGAGGTGAGATGCAGGACGCGCTGTCGCACTATCTCGCCGACGTGCGGAGCGGCGCGTTCCCGAACGACGCGGAGTCGTTCCACGGAACCAGCGAAGAGGAGCTCAGGCGCCTCTACGGAAGCCGCGAAGGAACGGACGGCGTGGTCGTGGCGATTACGAAGTCCTGAGTCCTGAGTGGGCATGAGGCATGGGGCATGGGGCATGAGTAGCCATCGACACTCATGCCTCATGCCCCATGCCTCATGCCGCTAAACTCACCTACTCAGGCCCCAGGACTCAGGACTTCAGGACTCAGGACGTGCTGCTAACCCGCACCATCGAGGATGTCCGCCGCGCGGTTGATGCGGCGAAGGCCCACGGGCGGCGGGTGGGATTCGTGCCGACGATGGGCTTTCTGCACGAGGGGCATCTGTCGCTGATCGACGCGGCACGGAAGAACGGGGCGGAGTTCATCGTCGTATCGATCTTCGTGAATCCGAAACAGTTCGGGCCCAGCGAAGACCTCGCACGCTACCCGCGCGACGAAGAGCGCGATTCCGGCCTGCTGCTGCGGAGAGACGTCGACGTCCTCTTCATTCCCGACGTGGCGACGATGTATCCGGCGGGGTCGCAGACGACGGTGGCGGTGAGTGCTGTCGCCAGGCCGCTGGAAGGAGCGCGGCGGCCGGGCCATTTCGACGGCGTGGCGACGGTCGTTCTGAAACTGTTGAACATCGTGCAGCCCGACATCGCCGCATTCGGAAGGAAGGACGCGCAGCAGTGCGCAGTCATCGACCGGATGGTGCGCGATCTCGACATCCCGGTGCGGCTGGTCTTCGGCGAGACAGTCCGCGAGAGCGACGGGCTGGCGATGTCGTCGCGCAACAGCTATCTGTCCGCCGGCCAGCGCGCCGTCGCGCCGGTGCTGCATCGCGCTCTCCGCGCCGGCGAAGAGGCGCTGCGCCACGATGTCGAAGACGTCGGCGAGGTCGAGCGGCTGATGCAGAAGGTGGTGGCCGAAGTCGAAGGTGTCGCTGTCGACTACCTCGTGCTCATCGATCCGGAGACGTTCGAGGCGCCGGCCGATTTCGATCGCGATCTCCTTCTCGCTGGTGCGGTCCGCGTCGGCATGACACGCCTCATCGACAACATCCGCATTCCCGGCCACACCCTTTCACCACAGAGGCACAGAGGACTCAGAGAAGAGACGAGGATGAACGCAAAAAACTGAACGATGAACGATCGCGTCATCGTTCGCAGTTCATCCTTCGCCATTGCCTCATTCTCTCTGTGTCCTCTGTGCCTCTGTGGTGAAAAACAGCGTGCTATCCCCGCGTCCTGGCGAAGTCGATGAAGCCGGCCGCGATGTCGACGCCGATCAACTTCACATGCAGCCGGTCGCCGATGTCGAGCCCTTCCGCTCCGTGGATGAGCTTTCCCTCGATCGGAGGGTTGAGGATGCGCACCCAGGTTCCCTTCTCTGCCGCGCCGGTGACGATGGCGTCGAAGCGCTCGCCGATCCTGTTGGCAAGGAGGCAGGCCGCGGCGGACTTCCTCACCCGTCGCTCGACCTTGTTCGCCGCATCCTCCTGCTCCGTGCAGTGCGCCGCCAGCGCCGTCAGCTCGTCGGCCGTGTACGGCGGCTTCGTGCCGGCCAGGACGGATTTGACCAGCCGGTGCGTGAGCAGATCCGGGAAGCGCCTGTTGGGCGCGGTCGAGTGCGTGTAGTCCTTCACGGCCAGACCGAAGTGCCCGATGGGCGCCTGGCCGGGCATTTCCACGACGTACTCTCCGGCGCCCATGGCCTTCACGATGCTGAGCGACAGATCGGGAAAGCGCAGCGGATCGGCCTTGCGCTGGCGCGTCAGAAATGCTTCGAGCGCGGGCGCGTCGGGATCTGGAGGGAGGCGGTCGCCGTGATCTTCGGCGATCTTCTCGATGCGGTCCCACCGCTCCGGCGAGCGGACCACGCGGCGGAGGCTCGGCAGTTTGTGGCCGGCCAGGAAACGCGCCGTGACGCCGTTCGCCGCGATCATGAAGTCTTCGATGAGCATGGTGGCGTTGTTCCGCTTCTCCTGGCGCAGGTCGCTGATGCGGCCGTCGCTGAAGACTGCGCGCGCTTCGATTGTTTCGAGGTCGAGCGCGCCGTGCTCGTGGCGCAGGGTCCGCATCTGGTCGGCGATGCGGTCCTGGACCTTCAGGTTTTCTGCGAGGCCGGGAACGGCTTTGACCTTCTCGGGCATCTCGCCGCCGTCGAGCCAATCCCCGACGCCGTGGTAGGTCAGCTGCGCCTTGTTGTGAACCCGGGCGCGATAAACGTCGCCGCTCTCGACCGAGCCATCGCCGTTGACCACGATGTCGATCACGACCGCGATGCGATCCTCCCCCTCGTTGAGCGAGGTGAGATTCGTCGACAGTTTCTCCGGGAGCATCGGAAAGATGCGCGCGGCGGTGTAGATCGACGTGGTGTTCTGCTGGGCGTGCTGGTCGACCGGTGTGCCCCTGGCGACGAGGGCGTCGACGTCGGCGACGGCGATCATGGCGCGCACTCGGCTGCCGCCGAGGTCTTCGGCGAAGGTGAGCTGATCGAGGTCCCGCGAGTCGTCGTTGTCGAGCGAGCACCACAGAAGCGAGCGCAGGTCGCGGATGGATTGATCGTCGGACGAGGCGGGGGCGTTCAATGACGCCAGCTGCCCTTCGACGGCCGGGGAAAACTCCGGCAGGAGCCCGCGGTCGAGCATGGCTTGATGAGCGATTTCCTGGAGCATGTCCTGATCGCAGTTCCTAGGCTGTCGTTGCATGTTCATGTCGGCGAGACGTTACCATCACGGTCGATGGAGCCGAAACTCTCGCCGGCCGGCGATCGCGCCCTCCTCGCCGACCTCG
>JADGOA010000280.1 GCA_017883215.1 Thermoanaerobaculia bacterium
GACGGGAAGGTCGCCGTCGCCGGAGACGGGCAGGTCACGGTCGGCAACACCGTGATGAAGCACGGCGCGGCGAAGGTGCGCCGGCTGTATCACGACAAGATCATCGCCGGGTTCGCCGGCTCTGCCGCCGACGCTTTTGCGCTCTTCTCGCGCTTCGAAGCGAAGCTCGAGGAGTATCGCGGCAACATGGAGCGCTCGGTCGTCGAGCTGGCAAAGGACTGGCGGCTCGACAAATACCTGCGCCAGCTGCAGGCCATGCTCATCGTGGCCAACGCGGAGAAGTCGTTTCTCGTCTCCGGCACCGGCGACCTCATCCAGCCCGACGAGGACGGCATCCTGGCAATCGGCTCCGGCGGCCCCTTTGCACTGGCGGCGGCGAGGGCCTTGATGAAACACACCTCCATGTCCGCCGAGGAGATCGCGCGCGAGTCGATGGTCGTGGCCGCCGGCATCTGCATCTACACCAACGACAACATCACGGTCGAGAGCCTCTGATCATGGTCATTCAACTCGGCGGACAGATGGACGAGCTGACGAGCGAGCGGCTGACGCCGAAGGAAATCGTTCGGGAGCTCGACAAGTACATCGTCGGCCAGCACGCCGCCAAGCGGGCCGTGGCCATCGCCCTCCGCAATCGCTGGCGGCGCCAACAGCTCCCGCCGTTGCTGCGCGAGGAGATCGCGCCGAAGAACATCATCATGATCGGCCCGACGGGCGTCGGAAAAACCGAGATCGCCCGGCGGCTGGCGCGGCTGACACACTCCCCGTTCCTGAAGATCGAAGCCTCGAAATTCACGGAAGTCGGCTACGTCGGGCGCGATGTCGAATCCATCATCCGCGACCTCACGGAGCTGGCCGTGAAGCTGGTCAAGGAGGAGAAGCAGCGCACCGTGCGCAACACCGCCGAGCGAAACGCTCGCGAGCGGATCCTCGACATTCTCCTCCCCGACTCGCGGCGCCCCAGCGCCCGTCCCGCGTTCGTCGCCGAACCGACGACCGAAGAAGAGGCCTCGTCGGACTCGCGCGAGAAGATGGGGCGCTGGCTCGACGAGGGAAAGCTCGACGAGCGCGAGATCGAGCTCGACGTCAAGGACCAGAGCTTTCCATCGCTGGAGATCTTCACCGCCCAGGGCGTGGAAGAGATGGGTGTGAACCTCAAAGACATGATGCCCGGGCTCTTCGGCGGCAAGTCGAAGCGGAAGAAAGTCCGCGTCGGCGACGCCCGCGACATCCTCATCGCCGAGGAAGCGGAGAAGCTGGTCGACAAGCAGAACGTCGCCCGCGAAGCCATCGAGCGGGTCGAGCAGAGCGGAATCGTCTTTCTCGACGAGATCGACAAGATCGCGGGACGCCAGCAGGCGGCCGGCGGGCCGGATGTGTCGCGCGAGGGCGTGCAGCGCGACCTTCTGCCGATCGTCGAAGGAACGACCGTCAACACCAAGTACGGCATGGTGAAGACCGACCACGTCCTCTTCATCGCCGCAGGCGCGTTTCACGTCGCCAAACCCTCGGACCTCATCCCCGAGCTTCAGGGCCGCTTTCCCATCCGGGTCGAGCTCGAATCGCTCACCGAGGCGGATTTCGTCCGCATTCTTCGCGAGCCGCAGAACGCGCTGACCATGCAGTACACCGAGCTCCTGGCTACCGAAGGGCTCTCGCTCCGCTTCGCAGACGAAGCCATCGCCGAGATCGCCCGCTTCGCGGCTCATGTCAACGAGAGGACCGAGAACATCGGCGCCCGCCGCCTCCATACGATTCTCGAGCGTCTGCTCGACGAGCTGTCCTTCGAAGCCAGTGAAATGCCCGGAGAAGACGTCACGATCGACGCCGCCTACGTGCAGCGCGTGCTGGCCGATATCGTCGAGGACGACGACCTGTCGCGGTACGTGTTGTGACGCGGAGTTACTCAGTTGCTGAGTTGCTGAGTTGGTAGGTCTGCTCCGTTGCGGGTTGGATAAATCGTCCGCACCGGGGTACGATCAAACTTCCCCACTCGAGCGCTTCTGCTCACGGCGCGGAGCAGCATCGGCACCGAAACCACACGTGAAGAAGTCGTACAGGGATCTCTTTGTTTGGGAGTCCGCGGTGGAACTGGCCGCTGACATCATTCAGATCGCAAGTGCCGCTCCGCTCCGCCAATGTCGTGCACTCGCAGACCAGATGCCGCGGTGTGCCGTATCAATCTCCAGCAACATCGCCGAGGGTCAGGGCCGCGCGTCGCCTCGCGATTGGCGACGGTTTCTGAGCACCGCGCGAGGATCGGCTTACGAACTCGAAACGCAGATCGAGATTGCGAAACGGGCCCATCTGATTTCGGCCTCTGACGCGAAAACGCTGAATTCTCGTGTCGCCCAGATTGCCCGCGGCATCTCCCGCCTGATGGACTACGTATCCGACCTACAGAACTCCAACTCAGCAACTCAGTAACTCAGCAACTGAAGAGAAGCCGGCCCGCAGGCCGGCTTCTCTTCATCAGGGCGGGGGTATCAGAACGTCAGCTTGGCAGCCACCTGCATGATGCGCTGACCGGAAGTCGCCAGCGGGAGCTGGAAGGTGGTGATCGGCGTCAGCGTGTTGGTGGTCGAGTTGTAGCTGTAGCGCGTACGGGTCACGTTGCTCACGTTGTTGCGATTGAGCACGTTGAACGCTTCCGCGATCAGTTGCAGCCGTGCCGAGGAGAATAGCGGGATGTCGCGGGCGATGCGGGGCGAGAGATCGAGCTGCGACGGCAGCCGCAGCGAGTTGCGGATGTACCCCGGCGCGAGATCGTTGGAAGGGTTTCCGTCGCCGTTCAGATCGCTGTTGACCGTCGCCGAGTACGGCTGGCCCGACTGGTAGCTGAGAATTCCGCTGATGGTCCAGCCGCTGGCGAGAGCATGCGCGACACCGGTCATCCCCTGTGCGTAATTATCGAGGCTCCAAACACCGCTGAGCACGATGCGATCGCGGACGTCATTATCGCCGTAGGTGTAGTCCCTGTTGAGATTCAGAGGATCGCTGGCGTACTTGGCATCGTCACCCGAGGAGAACGGAACGACGGCGGTGGCGTCGGGCTTGTTGTCCTTGACCGTCGAATGCGTCCACGCCAACCGGGCCTGCCAGTTGTCCGAAAAGCGCTTCTGAAGATCGAAGGTGAGACCGTCGTACTTCGAACGCGCCGAGCTCTCGAAGGCGATGACGCGGTTGAAGTTCGCGAAAGGCCGCCCGGTGTACTTGGTGAAGGTGGCTGTCCCGCCGGTGGAGATGTTCGCCGTGACCGTCGTCGGATTGCTCACGTTGACGTCGCGCGAGCGCTGCAGGTCGTCTCCCTTCACGTACTGATAGGTGAAACCGACGGCGAAGTCGTTGCCGAGCTGCTGCTCGACGCCGAGGCTCGACTGCGTGACCTTCGGCTGTTTGAAATTCGGATCGAACACGAAGATCGTCGGCTTCGGCAGAGAGGCGCCCGTCGGCAACGCGGAGTAGATGTTCGGGTAGGCCGGGATCAGCGCGGCGGTGTTGAACGTGATCGTCTGGACGTTGATGCCGTTGTTGGAGTGCGCCGTGCCATACATGATCGAGGGCGTGCGGCCATAGAAGATGCCGTAGCCGGCGCGCACGACGGTACGGTTGTCATTGCGCGGCGTCCACGCCACGCCGAGCCGCGGGCCGATGTTTCCCTTGCCGGTATTGATGTGGTCCGTGCGATAGCCCGCCGCCAGCAGCTGCGCGTCGGGATTCAGCACCGACGGCTGCGCCACGTCTTCCGTGTCGTAGCGGAGGCCGGCATTGAGGGTCAGCGAGGAGAGCACGTGCCATTCGTCCTGGACGAAGAGGCCGACCTCCTTCAGGTCGGGGTGGGTGGTCGGGCCGGTCGTGCCGGGGCCGGGGAAGGCCTGGGTGAAGCTTGCCGGCGCCTTGTTCGCAAAGTCCGCGAGGCTGTTGAAGCGGAAGGAGCCGAAGAAGTTGCCGGGAAAGTAGTTCAGGATGCTGTCTTTGCTGTAGTCGAAACCGCCCTTCACCGTGTGCGCACCTGTGATCCACGTGGCGGTGTCGGCAAGCTGATGGCGCTTGATCGTGGTCTCGCGCGGCGAGAACGTGTTGCGGCCGATGTTCAGGATGGCCACGCCACCCTGGAAGATCTGGGCTTCCGGAGCGCTGCTGTTCGCCTCGCCCGGCTCGCTGTCCTTCAGATACTGCCCGCGGATTTCGTTGAACAGGCTGCCCGTCGGCGCGGAGTCGAACACGCCGGAGAACGTGTCGGTGAAGACGTTGGAGTTGCCGGTGTGCTGAACCGAGTTCGTGATGCTCCCGTTCTCGTAATTGATTCCGTGGAAGACCTGGCGGTTGTAGCGCAGCGCCAGATGGTTGTTGCCCGGGATCTCGTGATCGGTCTTCAGGAAATAGACGTCCTGGTTCTGGTTCTGGGCGTAGCTCTGCGCCAGCGGCGTGAGAGTGGCGATCGCTGCCACGCTGGCGGCGTCAGTGGGGAGCGTCGACACTCTTCCGCCGCCTAACACGACCAGGTTCGGCGTGTTGTTGCGCTGGGCGTCGTAGTTGAAGAAGAAGAAGTGCTTGTCGCGGACGATTGGCCCGCCGACGCTGGCGCCGTACTGGTTGTAGCGGTACGGGCTCTTGGCGCGGCCATTGATCTCGTTGATGTAGTTGTTGGAGTTGAGGCTCTTGTCGCGGTAGAAATCGAACACCGAGCCGTGGAGCTCGTTCGTTCCCGACTTGGTGACGACGTTGATCACGGCGCCGCCGGCGCGGCCGTATTCGGCCGAGTAGGCGTTCGAGTTCACCTGGAACTCTTTGACCGCATCCTGCGAGAACTGGTACGGCGCACGGCCGGAGCCGGTGCGGCCGACCGTCTGGCCGAAGAAGGTGTTGTCGTTGTTCGCACCGTCGATGACGAGCGAGTTGAGGGTCCCGCGCTGGCCGGCGAAGCTGATGTCACCAAGGCGCGTGTCGCGGACGACCCCGGG
>JADGOA010000281.1 GCA_017883215.1 Thermoanaerobaculia bacterium
AGCCGGCGGAACCCCGGAGGGGTGGAGCGCGGCGAGGAATCCCCCGCCAACCATGGAGAACCAGGGATTGCGGGGGATCCCTCGCTGTCCTCCGCCGCTCCGCGGCTTCGGCGGCTCGGGATGACAGGCTTGGCCAGTCATTAGAAGCCGCCGGAGCCCCGCAGGGGCAGAGAACGGCGGGGGATCCCCTGCCGGAACGACGCCAGCGATCCTTCGCCGCGCTGCGCCGCTCCGCGGCTCGACCCGCTCAGAAACAGACGCGCGCACCACTGGCGATCGACTCATTTCACCACCATGTTCACTAGTTTACCCGGAACGTAAATCCGCTTGACGACCTGCTTTCCTGTCACCCACTGCTGAATCTTCTCGCTCGCATTCACCGCCGCGAAAACGCTCTCCTCCGTCGGCGGCGCCGCCACCTCGATCTGGCCGCGGAGCTTGCCGTTGACCTGCACCGCGATCGTGACGACGTCCTCGAGCATCAGCGCCGGATCGGCGACCGGCCACGGCGCGACCAGAATGAAACCGCCGTTGCCGAGAAGCTCCCACATCTCTTCGGTAATGTGCGGAGCGAGCGGGTGCAGCATCTGCAGCAGTGCGGTGTAGGCGACGCGCAGAGCTTTGGTGTCACGGCCGCCGGCGCTGACGTACTCGCCGATCGCGTTCGACAGCTCCATCAGCGCCGAGATGGCCGTGTTGAACTGGAAGCGCTGCATGCGCGCGGTCACGGCGTCGATGGTCTGGTGCATCTTGCGGATCATGCGATCGGAGGAAACGGGGCCGGCATCGCCGGATCCGCTCATCTCCAGCAGCTGCTGGCCGAGGTGCCAGACGCGATTGAGGAAGCGGGAGGCTCCGACGACACCGTCGTCCGACCACGCCGCTTCCTGCTCCGGCGGCGCGATGAAGAGCGTGTACACGCGTTCCGTGTCGGCACCGTAGCGCTCGATCAGCTCGTCGGGAGGGACCACGTTGAAGCGGGACTTCGACATCTTCCCCACTTCAGCGACGAGCTCGTGCCCGCTCCCCTTCCGCACCGGTTTTTCGTCGCGCCACTCGACTTCGTTCAGCGCCACCCAGCTCATGTTCTCGGATGGATCGCGATAGCCCTCTTTCGTGATCATCCCCTGGTTGAACAGGCGCTGGAACGGCTCCTCGAACTCGACGAGCCCCATGTCGTGCAGGGTGCGGGTGATGAATCGCGCATAGAGCAGGTGAAGGATGGCGTGCTCGATCCCGCCGATGTACTGGTCGACCGGAAGCCAGCGGTTGACGAGCCTGGAATCGAAGATCTTCGTCTGGTCGCGCGGGGTGATGAACCGGCAGTAGTACCAGGACGAGTCGACGAAGGTGTCCATGGTGTCGGTCTCGCGCCGCGCGGCCGCACCGCACTTCGGGCAGGTGGTGTTCACAAAGCGCGGGTCTTTCGCCAGGGGGTTGCCCTCGCGGCCGGTGAACGGCACGTCCAGCGGCAACTCGACGGGCAGCTGCGACTCCGCGACCGGGACGATTCCGCATACCTCGCAGTAGACCATCGGGATCGGCGTTCCCCAGTAGCGCTGGCGCGAGATCAGCCAGTCGCGCAGGCGGTAGCGGACCATCCTCCGTCCGATCCCGCGCGACTCGATTTCCCCGATCACCGTCTCGATGGCCTTCGGCGTCGCCAGCCCGCTCAGCGATCCCGAATTCACCGACACGGCCGATTCGTCCTTGACGACGAATGCTTCGGCCATCTCCGCCGGCGAGGGCGCCGGCGTGCCGCCGGGAGTTACGACGACACGGACCGGCAGGTCGTACTGCCTGGCGAACTCGAAGTCGCGCTGATCGTGCCCCGGCACAGCCATGATCGCGCCGGTGCCGTACTGCATGAGCACGAAGTTGCCGAGCCAGATCGGGATCTGCTCGCCTGTGAACGGATTGGTGGCGGTCTTGCCGGTGAAACGCCCTTCCTTCCCCGCCTCCTGCCGCTCGAGGTTGCTCTGGTTCTTCACACCTTCGATCCATTTCTGGATCTCAGCGCGCTGCGGGTTGTCGGCGACGAGGGCGGCGACGTCGGGATGTTCCGGCGCCAGCACCATGAAGGTGGCGCCGTAGATCGTGTCCGGGCGGGTCGTGAAGATGCGCAGCGACTTGTGGAGCGAGGGGACTTCGAAGTCGACGTCCGCACCGATCGAGCGCCCGATCCAGTTCCGCTGCATCAGCTTCACTTTCTCGGGCCACTGGTCGAGCATGTCGAGACCGTCGTCGAGGCGATCGGCGTAGTCGGTGATCTTGAAGAACCACTGCTCCAGCTCGCGCTGCACGACCTCGCTGCCGCACCGCTCGCAGCGGCCGTCGACGACCTGCTCGTTCGCCAGGACGGTCTGATCGCTCGGGCACCAGTTGACGGGCGCCTTTCCGCGATACGCCAGGCCGCGCTCGTAGAGCTTCAGGAAGAGCCACTGGTTCCAGCGGTAGTACTCGGGATCGCAGGAGGCGAGCTCTTTCGACCAGTCGTAGAGGATGCCCCAGCGCTCGAACTGCTTTTTCTCGCGTGCGATGTTGCCCTGGGTCCACTCGCGCGGATGGATGCCGCGCTTGATGGCAGCGTTTTCAGCGGGAAGGCCGAAAGCATCCCATCCCATCGGGTTGAGAGCCACGCGGCCCTGCATGCGGAAGAAGCGGTAGAGCGCGTCGCCGAGGATGTAGTTGCGGCCGTGACCGACATGGAGGTCGCCGGAGGGATACGGGAACATGTTCAGCATGTAGAACTTGTCGCCCGGCGCGGTCACATCGACTTCCGCGACCTTCGCCTCCGCCCACCTCGCCTGCCACTTCGGTTCGATCTGTTTGGGGTCGTATTGCATCGGGCGCGAAGTATAAGTCCTGAGTCCTGAGTCCTGAGTCCTGAGTGGGGTCACGCGGTCACGCAGTGATCACGCGCTTCTGTCGTCATCTCGCGACCTCGCAACCTGGTGACCTGGTGACCGAACCTTGTTTACTCAGGACTCAGGACTCAGGACTCAGGACCCAGGACTTCGAGCGAGGCATCAGCACTCGTACGTAAATGTCACCGGCCCGTCGTTCTCGAGCGACACAACCATCATTTCGCGGAAGCGGCCGGTGTGGACGGGGATGCCGGTGGTTCCGAGCTCGCGCACGAAAACGTCGAACATCGCCCTCGCCCGCTCCGGCTCCTCGGCGTTGTCGAAGCTGGGGCGGCGGCCCTTCGCGATCGAGCCGGCGAGGGTGAATTGCGAGACGGCGAGGATCGATCCCCCGGCGTCGGTCACATCGCGGTTCATCTTGCCTGCCTCATCGGCGAAGATCCGCAGTTCCCGGATCTTCTTCGCTGCATCGAGCATCTTCTGCTCCGGATCCCCCTTCTCCACAGCCGCGAGAATCAGCAGTCCGCGTCCGATCTCGGAGACGAGCTCGTCGCCGACCGAGACCGAGGCGCGGCGGACGCGCTGGATCACGCATTTCATGCCGGAGGAAGGTATCACCACCCGGACTGCGGGCATCCCGCCCGCCTGTCGACGGCCTTCCACGCCGGCGACGATTCGCAACCGGGCCTGCTTTTCAGCGGTCCGGCAAGAACGTCCAAATTCCAGCAGACCCGCTTTCAGCGGTCGGGCAAGATGCCCGACCGCAGGCGGGCAGGATGCCCGCAGTCCAACACAACCGAGGCAACCGTGAGCCAATCTACGCCGAGTAGAAAAACGCCGGTTCCGGACCACTCAGCATTAGAATCAATCCACCCACACTCGGTCCCCTCGAGGGCCGGCGGCATGTCGCCGGAAGGTGCGCCGTGCGACGCGCGGCGCGTGAGAGAATCACTCGAACAGGAGAATCCAATGTCAGGAACAGTCAACAAAGTCATTCTGATTGGACGACTCGGCAAGGATCCCGAGATCCGGTCGACGCCCAGCGGCACAACGGTCACGAAGTTCACGATGGCCACCGACGAGAAGTTCACCGACCGCGCCGGCGAAAAGCAGGAGCGCACCGAGTGGCACAACATCGTCGCCTGGGGAAAGCTCGGCGAGATCTGCGGCCAGTATCTGAAGAAGGGAAAGCTCGTCTACATCGACGGCTCAATCCGGACGGACAGCTGGGACGACAAGGAAACGGGCCAGAAGAAATACCGCACCGAGATCATCGCCAACAACATGCAGATGCTCGACCGCCGCGGCGACGAGGGCGGCGGCTCGTCCAGCGGCGGCTCCTACGCCAAGAAGGGCGGGACGACCCCGCAGCCCGACGTCGTGCAGGACGACGAAGAAGTTCCGTTCTAGGCAGCGTCAGATCGCTCGAAGAAAACGGCGGCGCGAGCCGCCGTTTTCTTCTTGTTCTCCGCACCGGATCGCCGTGCTACATTCCGGCCGATGTACGAAGGCGAGCGATTCAACAGCATCACCCACCTGGTCGGCTCCGTCCTGGCGCTGATCGGCACGTCCGTCGCCGTCACTCGCGCCGTGATCGACGGCGGCGCCCGCAGGATCACCGCGATCGCGATCTACGGGGCGATGCTGATCGTGCTCTACCTCAGCTCGACGCTCTACCACAGCCTACGCGGCAACGCGAAGCAGCTCTTCCACGTCTTCGACCACTGCGCGATCTACCTGCTGATCGCCGGCACGTACACCCCTTTGACACTCACCGTCCTGCGCGGCCGGATCGGTTGGATCCTTTTCGCACTGGTCTGGGCGCTGGCCGCCGCGGGCGTCGCCAAGGATGTCTTTCTGCACGGCCGCTACCGCTGGATCTCGATCACGCTGTACGTTCTGATGGGGTGGCTGATCGTCTTCGCCATCGAACCGCTGAAGCAGGTCATGCCGATGCCGGGGCTCGTCCTGCTCGTCGCCGGAGGCATCGTCTACACCGGCGGCCTGCTCTTCTACGCGCTCTCGAAGCGGGTGGCCCACATGCACGGCGTGTGGCACCTCTGCGTGATCGGCGGAAGCGCATGCCACTACTTC
>JADGOA010000028.1 GCA_017883215.1 Thermoanaerobaculia bacterium
TTCGTGGGGAAATTCGTTCGAGCGCTAATCGTACTGCACCGGGCGTTCGGTTCGTGGCCCTTGCGGCCGCGGGTGCACACGCTCCTCCGCTTCCTCACCTGCCCCTTCCTGCGGGTGGTCGAGCACATCCCGCCCGGGGCGCACGTTCTCGACATCGGCGCGGGGCACGGCGTGTTCGCCTGTCTGGCGCTCGATCGGGGCGCTCGGCGCATCGTGGCGGTCGAGCCCGACGCGCGAAAAGTCCGGCACATCGCCGGCATCGACTCGGTCGTCGGATTCGACGAGTGCGTCGGCGGAACCCACGACGTCATCAGCATCATCGACGTCCTCTACAAGATCCCGCTCGCCGGCTGGGACCCGCTGCTGAGCCGTATCGCGGGACGTCTCGCCCCGGGTGGCACGCTGCTGATCAAGGAGCAGGATCCGACCGCGCGCCTCAAGAACTCCTGGAACCGCGCCCAGGAGTGGCTGGCCTCGCGGCTCCGCCTTACGCTCGGCGAGTCGTTCACGTACGAAACGCCGGCTGAGCTCGTCGCACGCCTGCAGCGCCACGGGTTCTCGGACGTCCGCGCCGAGCGGGTCGACGCCTGGTACCCCCATCCGCACGTCCTCTACGTGGCCAAACGCGCATAGGAATTCACCACAGAGGCACAGAGAGCTCAGAGGAGCCCGAAGAGCGTTTCTCTGTCTTTCTCTGTGTCCTCAGTGCCTCTGTGGTGAAAGAAAGTGCCTTTGGTATCATCGCCCGCCAACGTTCGAAAAGGAGCTTCCTGTGCCCAGTTTTCCCGGCGTCGACTACATGTTGATCGATACACTCTTCAGCGAAGAAGAGCTGATGGTGCGGCAGACCGTTCGCGACTTCGTCGACGATGAGGTCATCCCCGTCATCGAGCACGCGAACCGCGAAGAGAAGTTCCCCATGCAGCTCATCCCGAAGATGGCGGAGATGGGCCTGTTCGGCGCGAACATCAGCGAATACGGACTCCCCGGCCTCAACAACGTCGCTTACGGGCTGATCATGCAGGAGCTCGAGCGCGGCGATTCAGGCCTCCGCTCGTTCGCCTCCGTACAGTCGGGCCTGGTCATGTACCCGATCTTCACCTTCGGCTCGAAGGAGCAGCGCGACTACTGGATCCCGAAGCTCGCCTCGGGGGAAAAGATCGGCTGCTTCGGACTGACCGAGCCCGACTTCGGATCGAATCCGGGCGGAATGCGAACATACGCCCGGAAGGACGGCGACTCCTGGGTCCTCAACGGCGCGAAGGCGTGGATCACCAACGGCTCGATTGCCGACGTGGCCGTGGTCTGGGCCAAGCACGAAGGAAAGGTGCGCGGCTTCCTCGTGGAGAAGGACACCCCCGGCTTCAAGACCGCATTGCACGTGGGCAAGTTCTCGCTGCGCGCATCGGTCACCTCGCAGCTGTTCTTCGAAGACTGCCGCATCCCGGCCGAAAACGTCCTTCCGGAGACGAACGGATTGAAGTACCCGCTCTCCTGCCTGACGCAGGCCCGCTACGGCATCGCGTGGGGGGCGCTCGGCGCGGCGATGGCGGTCTACAACACCGCCCTCGACTACGCGAAATCGCGCATCCAGTTCGGCGGACAGCCGATCGCCTCGCATCAGCTCGTGCAGAACAAGCTCGCCTGGATGGTCACCGAGATCACCAAGGGGCAGCTGCTCGCGCTGCAGATGGGGCGGGTCAAGGACCAGGGGAAGCTCAAGCCCCATCACGTATCGATGGCAAAGATGAACAACGTCAACATCGCCCTCGAGTGCGCGCGCGGGGCCCGCGACATCCTCGGCGCAAACGGCATCTCCGACGAGTACCCGGTCATCCGCCACATGATGAACCTCGAGTCGGTGAAGACATACGAGGGAACGCACGACATCCACAACCTCATCATCGCGGAGGCTGTCACCGGAATCCCGGCCTACAACCCCCCGATGTCGGCGAAGGCAGAGAAAGAAGCGACGGAAGCCGCGGCGGCGAAGAAGCAATAGCGGCTGGCACCCTTCTGGTAGAGTTCGCGCCGCAATTCAGAAGAGCAGAGAAGGACATCCATGGAATCGAGTCTGGAGATCGGCTTTCTGCGCGTGACGGAAAAGGCGGCCATTGCCGCAGCGCGCACGATGGGCTACGGCAAACGGAAGTACTCCGACCAGGTCGCGGTGGAGGCCATGCGCGAGGAGCTGAACCGGCTCAAGATGCGCGGCACGATCGTCATCGGGGAGGGTGAGCGGGACAAGGTACCGATGCTGTACGTCGGCGAGCCGCTCGGCCGTGGCTGGACCGAGGGGGAGATCTACCCGGAAGTGGACATCGCCGTCGATCCGCTCGAAGGAACGAATCTCTGCGCCACCGGCGCGCCGGGATCGATCGCCGTGCTCGCGGCCTCGGAAAAGGGCGGCCTGCTGAACGCCCCCGACGTCTACATGGACAAGATCGTGGTGGGGCCGACGGCCGCTGAAGCGATCGACATGAACGCCTCCGTCCAGGAGAACCTCAGCCGGATCGCCGAGGCGTTCGAGCGGGACATCAACGAGCTGACGGTGATCGTGCTCGACCGCGAGAGGCACCACGATCTGATCGGGCAGATCCGCGAAGCCGGCGCGCGTATCAAGCTCATCAGTGACGGCGACCTTTCGGCCGGCATCTCGGCCGCCGTTCGCGGAACCGGAACTCATGTGGCCATGGGAATCGGCGGCGCTCCGGAAGGGGTGTTGACGGCTGCGGCCATGCGATGCCTCAACGGCCGGATGCAGGGACGGCTGCGACCTCTGGAAAAGTGGCAGGAGGAGCGGCTGCGCGCAATGGGGTTCTTCGACGGCGCGAAGATCTACGACACGGCCGACCTGGCATCGGGCGACGACATCATCTTCTGCGCGACCGGCGTGACCGACGGCGATCTGCTGCGCGGCGTCCGCTTCTTCGGCGGCGGAATCCGCACCTCTTCGCTGTTCATGTCGGCGAAGACCAACACCATCCGCTTCGTCGACACGATCTACCGGGAGGAAGGATCAAACCTCGCCGTGAGCTTCGTGTAGCGCCTGAGAATTCACTACAGAGGCACAGAGAGCACAGAGAAAACAACGAAGAACCTCTGTGCTCTCTGTGCCTCTGTAGTGAAAGATGCTGCGGCGCTCCACCAAAGGAAAAGGCAGGCGAATTCGCCTGCCTTTCTGATTCCTCGCGTGCGCGAAAGGTCTGGGTGTCTTACTTCCGCGGCGCGCTGGCGTCGATGATCTGATACACGAACGGCAACGCCTCGGCGGCGTGCATTCTCGCGCCGGCGGCATCGCCCTTCATGGCGGCGGCGTGCATCTCGCGCACGTGAGTCCGCACCGATGCCGCAGCTTTTCTGGTCGACGAGCCCTTCGCATTCGCATAGACGCGACTGGCCAGAGTGTTCGCCTCGTTTCCGACCGTCTTCCAGACGGCGTCGCTGACGTTCGCCTTCGCCTGAGTGTCGGCGAGAACCGCGGCCAGGCGGTTCGAATCGTTCAGAAGACGGCTGGCGCCGGTCATCGCCGCCGTGTGCATCATGCGATGGGTGGTCTTCTTCTCAGCCTTCTCCTCAACTTTGGTTTCCTTCTTCACCTCAGCCTTTGTTTCCGTCTTCACCTCGGCCTTGGTTTCCTTCACCTCGGTCTTGGCCTTGGGCTCGGCCTTGGGCATGGGCATTTTCATGGTTGTGTCGGTCGTCGCCGTGGTCTGCGCATAGAGCGGCAGAGCGCCCACACATCCAATGGCGATCAGGCAACGGGTGATGCTCTTCAGAGACATGCTGACTCCTTTCGACTGCTGTTGGTCCGCTACAAAGGTGCAACAACCGGGCCGATTGTCAGGGTTTGAGAATATCGCGAAACGAGCGCGGAATCGGCACTTCGAAGGTCATGCGCTTGCCGGTCGAGGGGTGCGTGAAGCCGAGAAGTTTCGCGTGCAACCCCAGACGGCCGAGGGGGTTGACCGTGCTGCCGTAGAGCTGGTCGCCGACGACCGGATGGCCCGCTTCCGATAGATGGGCGCGGATCTGGTTCTTGCGGCCGGTCTCCAGGGTGATCTCGAGCATCGAATAGCGGCCGTTGCTCTTCACGGTTCGGTAGTGCGTCACCGCCAGTTTCGCATCGGGATGCGCCGGAACGCTGACCATGCGAAAGTCGGGGCGCTCGAGAAGATTCGAGCGGAAGGTGCCAGCGGGCGGTTTGAGGGCGCCTTCGATGATGGCGACGTAGGTGCGGTCGGCGGAGTGCGCGGCGAACTGCCCCTTCAGCGCCTCGCGCGCCTCAAAGTTCTTGGCGAAGACGAGCACGCCCGAGGTCTCACGGTCGAGGCGATGGACGACGTGAATCCGCCCGCCCCCTTCTTCCTTCAGGTGAGCGTTGAGATACGCCTTGGCCGTCATTTCGCGCTCGCGTTCGGTCGGCACGGTGAGGAGGCCGTTGGCCTTCACGACCACGATGATGTCCTCGTCCTCGTGCTCGATGACGAGCTCCGGCGGCAGGTTGTTCGCCGCAACCTTCGCTCCGACGTCGATGACGTCAGCACGATAGAGGTCGCGCTTGGCATCGCTTTCGACCTCGCCGTTCACGCGGATGCGGCCGTGCTGCAGCATCTGCCGAAGCGTGGTTCGCGACGACTCCGGGAACATCACCGCCAGAGCATCGAGAAGAGTCGAACTCGTATCCAGGGTCTTGCGCACGGGGCGGATTCTACAGGGCATGAAGTATGGGGCATGGGGCATGAGTGGGACACGGCCGTACACGCGCCACAGGTGAGCGCCTGCATCCCATGCCTCATGCCCCGTGCCTCATGCCTGTAAAATCATTCCCGAGGAGACATCATGGAATACAAGATCATCGGCGACGTGATGCAGGCGCTCCAGATTCAGCTGCGTCAGGGAGAGGAAATCTACGCGGAAGCGGGAGCGATGCTCTACATGAGCGCCGGCATCGACCTGCAGGCGAAGATGCAGGGCGGGCTGATGAAGGGACTGATGCGGAAGTTCCTGGCCGGCGAGTCGCTGTTCATGAGCGTGTTCCGCTGCGACGCGCCCACCGCACACATTGCGCTGGCGAATCCGATTGCCGGCAAGATCTTTCCGATCGAGCTGCGCGGCAACACGATCCTCGCGGAGCGGAATGCTTACCTCGCCGCCATCGGGAACGTCGACCTGTCGGTCGCCTTCACAAAGCGCTTCGGCGCGGGATTGTTCGGCGGCGAAGGTTTCATCCTTCAGAAGATCAGCGGACAGGGGCTGGTGTTTCTCCACGCCGGCGGCAACATGCTCGAGTTCAACCTCGCGCCCGGCGAGAACCTCCGCGTCGACACCGGCTGCATCGTGTCGATGGCCGACACTGTGACCTACGACATTCAGTTCGTGGGAGGCATCAAGAACGCTCTGTTCGGAGGCGAGGGCCTGTTCTACGCGACGCTCACCGGACCGGGACACATCGTCCTGCAGACGCTTCCCTTCAGCCGGCTGGCCAACCGTATCGCCGCGTCGATCGGAACCTCGCGCGACCAATCCAAGGGGATCGGCGGCATCGGTGGAAACCTTCTCGGCGGCATCATTTCCGGAGACGACTGATCAGTGCGCCGGCCGTGGCTCTTAGCGACAAAGTGTCGCACTTACTCGGTTTGGATGATGCGTCGCAGCTGACCCCTCAGTAATATTGAGCACTCTCAGCAAGGGGTGTCCAATATGTTTCCAGAGATACGGATCGTGTCCCGTTGGGGAAACCGTCTCATCTGTACGCTCGGTGCGCTCTTCGCTGCCGCGTCGACCGCACTTCTGCTGTACTACGTGGTGAGCGGCTGGGGCGCCGCGTCGCTTGTCGATCGCGCGTTGCAGATGTGCCTGCTCGTCGGCATTGTCGTCAGCTTGGGGTTCATCGGCATCGGACTCGACAACCTCAAGCGGCTCCGCACCTAGTGAAGAAAACCGCGCCGATCTTCGCGGCACATCGCGCCGCGGCCATTGCGGCTGAGTGCGCACCCTAGAACCCCACGGCGTGCGCCTCTGCTTCATCGAACAAGCGTTGCAGTTGCGCCGTGAGCGGGCCGCGCACTCCCCCGCCGATCGGCCGATCGTCGATCTTCACTACCGGCATCACCCCGAGCGTCGTGCTGCTGATGAACGCCTCCTCGAGCGATCCCAATTCGTGTTCACGCACGATTCCTTCGTCCAGCGGAATGCCGGCGTTTCGCGCCACCGTGATGGTGTGGTCGCGCGTGACGCCCGGAAGAATGTGCTCGTCGAGCGGGTGCGTGATGACGCGTCCGCCGCGCACCGCGAAAAAGTTCGAGCTGGCCCCTTCCCTCACTGCCCCTTCATCCACGAGCAAGGCCTCGTCGGCGCCGGCACGCTGGGCCTCCTTCTTCGCCAACGCGTTGGCGAGGAGGTTCACCGATTTCACGTCGCAGTGCTTCCAGCGGCGGTCGACCGTCGTGATCAGTTGCACACCGCGCTCTTTCTTCGCCGCGTCGGGAAATTTGAACGCTCTCGAATACGCGATCGTCGTCGGTACCATGTCATCCGGATAGAAGTGAGCGCGCGGCCCTTCTCCTCGCGAGACCTGGATGTAGACGATGCCATCCGCGAACGCCGTGCGCTCGAGCAGCGCGCGCATGGCCTCGATGAACGACGGCTCCGTCCAGGGATTGCGGATCTCGATGGCGTCAAGATTCCGCGCCAGCCGCCGCCAGTGATCGCGAAAGAACACCGGCTGCTTTGACAGAAATTTGAAGACCTCGTAAACCGCGTCGCCGAAGAGGAATCCGCGGTCCTCGACTCCGAGGACCCGCTCGTCGGTGGTGGTGAAACGGCCGTTGAAGTAGAGGACGTCGGACATGGGGGGCCTTTCTGTCATTGGAGCGTGTTACTCAGTTGCTCAGTTGCTCAGTTGAGTCAACGTTCAGCGAACCGGACAGCTGCGTCATTCCATAACCGCTCTCAAACGGGCAGCGCCTTGACGATCATCACCGTTCGATCATCCTCTCCCTCACGACCCCAGCGCACGACGCGGCGGAGCACTTCCTGCCCGATCTCCTGCGCCGAGCGGGTCCGATTCGTCCTGACCACGCGCTGCAGGCGGTCGAGACCGAACTCGCGATCATGCGAATCGTGGGCTTCCACAACGCCGTCGGAGTAGAGGCACATCAGGTCGCCCGGCTCCAGGTGCAGGAACCCGCGCGTGTAGTTCGCATCGGGTGTAGGGCCGAGGACTGGGCCGCCGTTCTTCAGGAACTCGACCTTGTTGCCTTTGAGGGCGAAGGGAGGATTGTGCCCGGCGTTGCAGTAGATGAAGATGCCGCCGGTCTCCAGCTCGCCGTAAAACAGCGACACGAACTTCGTCGTCATCCGGCTGCGATGGATGATGTGATTCAGCTTCTGCATCGTCCGGATCATCTTGTAGTCGCGGTCGGTGGCCATGCGCAGCCCCATGTAGACGTCGCGCACGACGAGCGCTGCCGGAAGGCCGTGACCCGAGCCGTCGGCGATGGCCAGGCCGAGGATGTTCTCGTTGATGGGGATGTAGTCGTAGAAATCGCCGCTGACGATTTCCGCCGGAAGGGTCTTCCCCCAGATGTCGAACCCTTCGTAGGCCGGCACGCGCTGCGGGAGGATGGAGGCCTGGATGCGCTGCGCTTCTACGATCAGCGACTCGTACCGCATGGCCCGGATGCGGTCGTTGATCACGTAGCGGATCAGGTTCAGCGAGAAGAGGATGTCTTCCCGGCTGAGTCCCTCGGCCAGGTCGAAGCTGATGATGTACTCCTCGTCGCCCGCGGCGACTGCCGCGAAGCGCTTCGCGCCGATCCGCTCTTCGAGGATCGGGTCGACGCCGGGGTCCGTCGGATCCATGACCACGATGCCGTTCTCGAGCGCCAGCTCGACCGGCTTGTAAGCGCGGGGCACGCTGATCCCGAGCGGCGCCTCCTGCGCGATCCCGAAGCGGCCGATCAACTCGAAAGCATCGTCGCCGTGCGCCTCGTAGATGCGCCCGCCGCTGATCCCGAGCTCGTCGCGAAAATTCGATGCGATGGTCTCCGCCATCAGCTCGACCATCGCTCCGGTCGAGCCAGCGTTTGTGTCCATCTGAATGGTCTGGAGAGTCTTTTCGACTTTTGTGAGTAATCGTTTGTAATCCACGTAGTTAGCTCTTTTTCTTGGGGCTCGGGGGTCGGGGGTCGGGGCAGCGCATCAACGTTCGGCGAAAAGCCAGGGGTGAGAACCGCTGGGTCGGGCGCACCCGACCCCCGACCCCTGACACCCGACCCCCTATTTCAACTCTACCCCATCCAACTCATACGGCGCCTTCACCTTCAGAAGACCCAGAACGGTGGGGTAAATGTCGGCGATGTAGGGCGCGCGATCGGTGGCGAGTTTGCGATTGTAGAAGAAGATGCCTTTCACGATCTCGGGATCGACGGAGCAGTGGTCGCCGCTCCAGACGGCCTTGTTGGGCTCGAGCAGATCCTTCGGGATGCCGCCGAGGGCGGTCTGCCATGAGACGCGGTAGCCGTCGTTGTTCGTGACGAAGAGGTCGGGAATCAGGTTCGGATCGAACTTGCGGTAGATCTCTTCGCGAGCGAGAACACGGCGCACCACTTTCTCGCCTGTCTCCGGATCCGTGAATTGCGTGAGACGCTGCTTCAGTTCCGTCTTGAGAGCATCGCATTCGGCGCCGGGCTTGACGATGCCCTGCGCCTCCCGGCCCTTGAGGTTGATGTAGATCTCGCCGAGCCCCATCGCATACGCCTTCGTCTTCGACCAGTCGACGTTCTCCCAGAACTGTCCCTGGTCGAACAGCATCTCCAGATTGCGATCCTTCACGCGCACGCCGCTCTTCAGCGTCATGTAGCCGTTGAGGACCAGCCACGTGTCGTAGTTCACCGCCTTGCGGAAGCTCGCGAAACCGTGGTCCGACATCACGATGAGCGCGGCGTGATGCTCGTCCGCCGCCTTCATGGCGTCTCCGACGATCGAGTCCATCAGCTCGTACGAGCGCAGGAGGGCATCACCCCAATCGGCAGCGAGACGCGCGTCATAGGCCGGATGGCGCGGATCGAGAGCACGCCAGAAGACGTGAGCCACGCGATCCGGGAACTCGAATTGCTGCACCAGCAGATCCTTGTTGCTGTGCAGAAAACCATCAAACATCTTGCGGTTCTGTGCGACCGTCCACTCCATGTCGTCCCAGAACATCTTCTCCGTAGCGAAGCCCTCGGAGATCGCCCAGGTGTCGATCTGCCAGCCTAGAGTCTTGTAAAGGCCGTACTCCTTCGCCAACTGCGGAGCCCACACCGCCGGCGCCGAGATCTTGAAACCCGGCGGCAGGTTGCTCGGATCGAAGTTGATCGGCGAGAGGTATAGCTTGACTTCGGGCTGTGACGAGACGAGGTAGAACCGGCTGATGCCGTGCACCTTGATCAGCGGATTGAAGGGGAACTCGAAGCCCACCCACCCGCTCCATTCCCCCGGTTTGAGCGTGAGCTTCTGCCCGCTCACCTCGATGGCCACCGAGTTCCTGTCGTTGGCGACCGTGATCGTCATGGGGATGATGATGTACGGCGGCGACGGGAAGAGCTTGTTGGGCGGACCCTGAATTTTGGTCTGAATCACGCCCTTGTTGTCTTCGAGTTGAACGACGTCGATGGAGAACTCGTTCGCCGAGGATGAGCCGGTGCGACGAAAGTCGAGCTCCGAGGTGAAGTAGAAGGGTTTTCCGATGCGCCCCGACATGTCGGGAACCCCGAGGCCGGAGAGGAGATAGTCGCCTTCACCGAAGTCCTTCGCCGGGAAGGTGACGGGAACCTGGACGATCATTGCCTTCCGCCCTGCGTTCGCGGCAACCTCCCAGAACGGGATGCCCTGGCGGTGGTTCACGACGCCGGGTCTGGAGTTGGGGATGTACTTTTTCACCGCCACAAACGCTGCCCCGCCGAGTGCGAGGGCGGCGACCAGTGTGACGAGGCCGGCAGCGCGCCACCTGATCATCAGCAGCAGCGCCACCACTGCGAAGAACAGCAGCACTGCTCCACCGAAGGCGATCGGGTTCCTGTCGCCGAAGAGGAAAGGCGTATTCGTCTCGTCGAACGCGGCGAATACCGGAAGGTAGTTGCGCGGATCGCGGCGAAGAAAATCGAAGATGCCGGTCCGACCGGGGTCGATGCCGGTGCTGAACGTCGACCACGATACGGGCGTCTGCGCCGGCACGGTCGGCCGCAGCGGGCGGAATGTGCCCATCTGCCGCAACCTGGCGAGATTCGGCAGCTTTCCCTCGTTCATCCATTTCTCGGTGTAGCGGGCGTCGACGCCATCGAATCCAAGAACGATGACTTTCTGTTCCGCCAGAAGAGGGAGAGCACAAGCAAGGAGTATTAAGAACCACAGGATCCTGCGACGCATCGTTCGGATGATAGCAGGCACTGCTTTTGCGGGAACGGTGACTCGTTGCAGAGAGGGTCGGGGGTCGGACGCGAGCTCTACTGTTTTCGCGTCCGACCCCCGACCCCTGACCCCCGACCCCTCAGGTGACCTGGCGACCAACAAAGGAGCTGTCAGCAATGAGAATCCATCATCTGCTCGCGATCGGAATTGCGCTCGCATTCGTCGCCTGCGGCGGCGGAGAGAAGAAAGCCGGCGGCGGGACGGCCAGCGACATGCTCGTCATCGAACTGCAGAGCAGTCCGACCAACCTGGATGCCCGCGTCGGAAACGACAATGTCTCCGGACGCGTGTTCGACCTCATCTACAGCGGCCTCGTCAAGGTCACCCCGGACATGAACTACGCGCCCGACCTGGCGACGAAGTGGGAGACGCCCGACGACAAGACGATCGTCTTTCACCTCAACCCGAATGCGAAGTTCCACAACGGGCAGCCGGTCAAGGCGGCGGATGTGAAGTGGACGTACGACTCGCTGATGGATCCGAATTTCGTCACCTCGAAGAGGTCGGGATATGAAGCGGTCGATCACATCGAAGCGCCCGACGAGCACACCGTCATCTTCAAATTGAAAGAGCCGAATGGCGGTCTCTTCGCCAATCTCACTCTCGGCATCCTCCCCACCGGTGCCGATACCAACACCTACAAGAGCAAGCCGATCGGCTGCGGCCCGTACAAAGTCGTCGATTTTCGCCCGGATGACCGCGTCGTGCTGCAGGCCTTCGACCAGTGGCACGGCGGGCCGCCGAAGATCAAGAACGTGACCATGCGCATCATCCCCGACTCGACGACGCGGATTCTGGAGCTGCGCCGCGGATCCGTGAACTTCGAGGTGAACAACATCCCCTTCGAAAACGTCAGCGAGTTCGACAAGAACCCCGATTTCAAAGTGGTCAAGGAAGTCGGATCGGTCTACCAATACCTCGCGTTCAACCTGAAGGACCCCATTTTGAAGAATCTCGAGGTCCGGCAGGCGATCGCACACGCCATCGACCGTCAGAAGATCTGCACGGACCTTCTGCGCGGCTACGCCGTCCCGACCGACACCATGATGGCGAAAGGCCACTGGGCACGCGCCGAGAACCTGCCGACGTATCCGTTCGATCCGAACAAGGCGAAGCAACTGCTCGACGAAGCGGGCTACAAGCAGAACGGGGCGAAGCCGCGCTTCACTCTCTCGTTCAAGACCTCCACCGACTCGGAGGCCAATCTCCGGGCGCAGATGATCCAGCAGATGCTCAAGAACGTCGGCATCGACGTAAAGATCGAGTCGAGCGAGTTCGGCACGTTCCTCGACGCCATCGGCAAGGGCAACTTCCAGATGTACTCGCTCAGCCGCAACGGCGTGCAGGACCCCGACTTCTACTACGTGATCTTCAACTCACAGAACGTTCCGCCGAGCGGCCAGAACCGCGGCTACTACGTGAATCCGAAAGTCGACCAGCTGCTGGTCGAAGGACGTTCGACGTTCGACAAGGGCAAGCGAAAGGAGATGTACGGCCAGGTGCAGACGATCCTGCAGCAGGACCTCCCGTACATCTCGCTCTATCACCAGGTGAACGTGGCGGTCATGCGCAAGAACGTGAACGGCTTCGTCATGTATCCGGCCGGGTTCCTGCTGTCGGTGCCGCAGATGACGATTCAGTGACGGAGTGCGGACGTCCTCGTCCGCATGCGCCGGGGGTCATTAATCAAACGCTCCGCCTCGGACCAGACTCACGTGCTCGGTCCCCTCGCCCCGCGGCGCGATACGCTCAACCACGCTGTACGAACGTCCGCGGGGCGAGGGGATGCAAGGGGAGTGGGGTACCGAAAACCTCGAAAATCTCTGAGGAATCGGCTTGTTTTTCGCGACCACGCGCAACCCCACTCCCCTTCATCCCCTCGCCCCGTGCGGATCTGTTCCGCGTGACCGCTCGTTTGGGAGCACGGGGCGAGGGGACCGGGCACGCGCCGTTCTTTTCCCGAGCCGGCGGCGTTAAGTCCAAGTTAGCGCGTATGCCGGGCAGTGCTGGCACTCAGAACCGGTAACGCAGCGCCGTCGAAACGTATATCTGGTGGTAGTCGACCTTCTCGGTCGGCGCATTCGCGTGCCTCACTTCGGCGGTCGATCGCGCCGGGCCGTACTCGGCGCCGACCATCAGCCGCCACCGCGGCGCAATGACGTAGTTGACGCCGGCGTTCGTCATCAGCGCGGCGTGATCGGGTGGATCGGCGTGACCGAAGGCAGTCCCGCGACGACCGCGGTAGACGAGGTACGCCACACCGACGCCCGCGTACGGCTCGATGGGCCCGGCGAAGACGTGGTAATCGAAGATCGCGGAGCTCGGAATGGAGCGGAACTCTCCGGCGGACTGGCCGCGGACGCGCACGAGCTCACGCTCGATGCCCGACGAGACCATCGCCGAGATGTGATCGGTCAGAAACCAATCGAATCCGGCTTCGACTCCCTTTCCTGCGCGCACACGCCAGTCGGTTTCGGTGAGGGATCCGAAGGCATGATTCGCGCCGCCAAGCCCTCCGGCGAAGACGTCGATTGTGGCGGCGAACGCCTGCGGCGCCGCGCTGAGGAGCAGCAGAACCGCCGCAAACGCGAAGGTGATGCGGACGTCAGAACGCCTGCGTTGTTCCGAATGAGATGACAAAACCGCGTTTTCCTGTGGGACTCTGGTTGAGTGCATAAGCAATATCCAATCGTAGAACGGTCGACTCCGCACGCGCGATTGCCACTCGCAATCCCACGCCGAAGTCGCTCTTGAAATCATGAATGCGAAGCTGTTGACCCTGACTGACGGCTGAGCCCGAGTCGAAGAAGACGGCCGCCGCCGGCGCGAACAACTGCAGCAGCTCGCGCCCGAGGAAGACGCGGTGCTCGGCGTTGAATACGACGGCGCGGTCACCTTCCAGGGCGTACGCCGGATAGCCGCGCAGGCCGCGCAAGCCGTCGGCGAAAAACTGCACGTCGCGATCGAGGTTGTGGCCCTCGTCGACGCGAAGCCGCGTCACGAACGTCTGAATCACCGATGTTGCCGGCCGCCACAGCAGCCGCGCCTCAGCGCTGGCGATCTCGTTCTCAGCCGAGCCGGCGTGACGCGTGCTGTACGAGAGACGCGGAAGGAGCAGCGCATGATCGCCGAGCCGGAATCCTGTCGACGCCTGGGCGATGACTTCTTCGGTGACGCGGTCGGTCACGCCGTGCGGCGATATCCCGAGCGTGACCCTGGCGTGTGGACCGAGCTCGAAGTCGTCGAAGCGCGAATCGTGATCGACGTAATCGAGCTTCACCAGGTCCTGCGCGGCGACCTCGTACCCGGCCAGCGCCCAGCGGAAGTGGCGATCCTCCGGACGGGTCGCCCCTTCCAGAACGCTGAACTCGCTGTCCTGCAGCTCGGTCCCGAAGAGGAGTCGATGCGCGTGCGTGTCGCTGATCGAGATGGCCGTTCCGAACATCGCCCGCAGATCGCGGTAGTTCTGATGAAAGCGCGAGATTTCCACGCCCCCCTCGAACAGGCGCTGCGACCTGGCGCCGTGATCGAAGGTCAGGTCGTATGACCAGGGGGTCGTAGTGGAGAAGAACGGCTGGCCCACGTCGATCCTGACCTCCCCGCCGTCCGACGCTTTCATCAAGAGCACGTCGAGGTTGGTGTAGGCGCGAAGAAATGCGGGATGGATCAATTCGAGCGAACGCGACGTACGTTCGGGATCTCTTGCGGCCGTCACCGCAATCTCTGCTCCCGTACCGTGGAGATCCTTCTGCGTGACGTTCAGGCTCCACGTCCCGACGCCCCCATCGTGGCCGAAGTCGACGTTCGGGTCCGTCGTCCACTCGTCCTGCGTGTCGACGCCGATGTCGACGACGCCGTCGTGCTCCGCTCCCGGCGTGATCGTGGCCGTCTTGATGAAGTCGAGCTGCCGGAGGTTCTTCTCGCTCTCGGCGATCCGCTTGGAATCGAAGAGGTCGCCTTCGTGGAACAGCAGAAACTTCCGGACGAGGGCCGCATGCGTCGGCGTGTGCAGCGCGTCGGCGATCTCGTAGAACCGCCCCTGCGACTCTTCCGCCTCCGAGAACAGCGGCGTGGTGTGCACGTCGATTCTGCCGATGCGCACCGCCGCCCCCGGAACGCCGCGCATCTCCAGCGCGGCGTCCTCGCTGGCAAACCGCTGCAGACCTCCCGCGGCGAGCCAGGCCTTCGCCGCCGCGTCACCGTCCAGATAGGCATCGAGAAATGCCGTCGTCGACGCGCGGATCAGATCGTGTGCACGGCGGTTGTGCGCATCCTCGTCATCCGAGTAGGTCGAATGATTCGCGCCGGCAATCGTCAGCAGGTACTGGTCGCGCCCGCCGATACTCTCGAAAGGCACCCGGCGGTCGTGCGGAAAGGTCTTGTAGACGATGCTCGAGTCGCGCGTTCCCGTGATGTGCAGCAGAGGAATGTTGATGTCGTGGTACGCCGCCCGCGGGAACTGCTCGGACATGGAGATCGGAATTCCGGCGATCACGCGCGCGTCGCGGAAGGACGGCTCGTTCGGCACGACGAGCCCCGCCTCGGCGAACGTCGCATAAGCGCCGAGGGAATGACCTGCGACGGCGACGCGCCGCATATCGACCCGGTTTCCGATCGACGACTGCGGCAGGTGGTCGATGACGAAACGGATGTCCTCGGGAAATGTGCGCCAGTAGGTCCTGTCGTTGCCCGCGTGATAGAGAGCGATCAGCCCTTTCTTCTCGATGTCGTGCGCTGCGCCGACATGCTCCGGATGCACCGAGACGAAGCCATGGCTCGCCCAATGCTGTCCGAGGTACTCGTATCCTTCGCGGGAGTTGCCGAGGCCGTGCGAGAAGATCACGACCGGCGAGGGCGCGGTCGCGTCGGCGGGGTAGTAGATCTTCACCGGGACGCGGCGATTGCGCGCTTGATCGACCCACTCCTGGCGCAGGACTGCGACCGGATGCGGCCCCTTCGCTACGTATGCGCTCGCGGGCTCATCAGCGAAAGCCGCTGTCGAGGTCGCCAATAGCACCGCAAGCAAACCACCCTGAAGTGCGTTCAGCGTCCGCTGACTGACAGCGCGCCATCGGCGGCGGCCTTCGAGAGACGGATTGCTGCGACTTTGCAGTCTGGCTAGAGGAATGGCGCTGAGCACGATCGCGGCAACAAGACTTCTGGTGGAAAGATTCAGCGCTATCTCGAACATCAGTGCAGTCGTCGAACGGCAGCGCCCCCGCAGCCCGGGTGCCGGCCCAGGGGATGGCCGGCACGCGGGAACGCCGCCATTCCACGGCTGCTTTGCGTTTCAAGAGGCGATCCAACATCCGCATCCGGGCCGGTTCGATTCGATTCGCAATCCGAGGAGGAGACACGGAGTTGGCGAACACGAAGCATTCACGGAGGAACCGGCAGGAATGCCGATGCTGTCATCGCTCAGCGCGCAGCGCGTGGTGGTCAGACGCGCGGTGGCGAGCGGGGGTCGGAGTGGACCGGGACAGCGAGCAGGCGTTGCTGACGTGGGTCGACAACAACGCGGAACATTTCGGTCAGACCGAGGATGCAGGCAATCGCCACCAGGACGGCGGCGAACGAGTCGATCAGGGTCTGGTCGGCGGCGAGATCGTCGGAGGCGGAGATGATCGGGAAGAGAAGCGCGCAGACGGCCAGGACCACCGCAAGTGCCTTGGGATCGCGGCGGCGCGGCAGCACCGCGGCACATGCCGCAGCGGCCACGATCAGCCAGACGAGATTGAGGATCTGCACCATCTCTGGATTCACTGCCCGGTCATTGTACGGCCGGGCGACCGAAAAGTTCCTATGTAATTACGGGGCGCGGCTTTCTCGGCCGGCGGTTTCGATTCTGCGGAACTCATCGAAGCAGCGTCAAATTTCACCACAGAGGCTCAGAGCGGGCTCGCTAAGCTCGCCCGCAACCGAACGGATGCAAAGAAGAAGCTCGCACCGCGGAGCGGCCTCTGTGGTGGAAGAAAGTGCCGCGGGCGCGCCGAAGCGCGCCCGCGGCGGGGGAAGTGTCGATCAGGAGCAGACCGTCTCGATCAGGATGGCGCAGACCTCGTAAGGATCCATGTTCGCCGCCGGCCGGCGATCCTCGAAGTAGCCGTATCCCTCGTTTGCCGTCGCCATCGGGATGCGGACCGAAGCGCCGCGATCGCTCACGCCCCAGCGGAACTGGTGGATGGGCGCGGTCTCGTGCATGCCGGTGAGGCGTTCCTCGTTGTGGGCGCCGTACACCTTGATGTGTTCTTCCTGGCGCGCCTCGAGTTTCTTCATCGCCTCCTCGATCACCTTCATGCCGCCTTTCTGGCGCATCGGCTTGGTCGAGAAGTTCGTGTGCGCTCCCGCGCCGTTCCAGTCGCCTTTCACCGGCTTCGGATAGAGCGTGGCGCTGATGCCGAACTCCTCCCCGATCCGGTACAGAAGCCACCGCGCGAGCCAGAGCTCGTCGGCGACGTCCAGCGGCCCGAGGGCTCCGACCTGGAACTCCCACTGAGCGGGCATGACCTCGGCGTTCGTGCCGACGATGTGAATGCCGGCGCGCAGGCAGGCATCGGCGTGCGCTTCCACGATGTCGCGGCCGAACACCTCGTCGCTGCCGACGCCACAGTAGTAGCCGCCCTGTGGAGCAGGAAATCCGTGGTCCGGCCAGCCCATCGGCCGATTGCCTTCGAAGAGCGTGTACTCCTGCTCGATGCCGAACCAGGCGTCCTGCTCTTTGTAGCGCTCGGCGACTTCGCGAAGCCGCGCCCGATGATTGCTCCAGTGGACGCTGCCGTCGGGATTGAGGACCTCGCAAAGGACGAGGATGTCGTCGGCTCCATGCAACGGGTCGACGACGTACCTCACCGGGCGGAGAAGCAGATCGCTGAAGTGTCCGGTTGCCTGGGCAGTGCTCGACCCGTCGTACCCCCAGTCGGGGATGTCACCCAGGCTCTTCACGGCGTGATCGAGGATTTTCGTCTTCGACCGGAGCTTGGGGGTGGGTTTTTGTCCATCAATCCAAATGTACTCGGCTTTGATCTTTGCCACGGGGTGCCTCCGTCTCTTTTGGGATTTTGAATCGGCAAATCCAGAAGGGATGGCGGAGAATAGCAGAGCGCTTTCTGAGGCGGCAGACCTTACTTGGAGTCGCCGACTGCGCTAACATTCAATCCCCCACACAACCGGTTGAGTTTGCGAGTTCCGGGCCGGGCGGTGAAACAGACCGCGGACTGCAGACCGCGGATGAGACGTGTGTCATCCCGAGCGGGCGAACGGCGCGGGCGCCGCTGGAGCGGAAGTGACACTGTCATTCCGAGCCGGCGGAACCCCGGAGGGGTGAAGCGCGGCGAG
>JADGOA010000282.1 GCA_017883215.1 Thermoanaerobaculia bacterium
GAACGGATTCTGGTCGTCGCTCACGATGGCGACCACGCTGAAACTCCCGATGCTGTTTTACATCGAGGACAACGGGCTCGGCATTTCGGTGAAGGGCGAAATGCAGACGCCGGGCGGCGACATTGCCAAGAACCTCACGTGCTTCGGGAACCTGCTCGTCCGCAACGGAGACGGCACGAACCCGGTGGAGAGCGAGAAGCTGCTGGCCGAGGTCGTGAAGCATGTTCGCAGCGGCGCGGGGCCCGCGCTGATCAGGCTCACGGTGCCGCGGCTCGCGAGCCACAGCGGGCCCGACAACCAGAAGGGCTATCGCACCGTCGCGGAGATCGCGGCCGATGCCGCGCGTGACCCCTTGCCGAAGCTTCGTGCGCATCTCGTGCCCGGCGTGCTCTCGGAGAAGGATTGGAAGAAGCTCGAGGCCGAGGTGGCGCGCGATGTGGGCGTGGCGCTCGAAGGCGCGCGCGCCCGTCCTGCGCCCGCCGGCGACAAGGTCAAGCGCTTTGTGTACGCGGAGACTCGCGAGGCGGGCGATGCCGAGACGACGGGCGGACTCTCGGAAAAGGAGATCGCCGCGCTCGGCGGCACCGAGACGGCAGCGGCGGAAGGCGAGATGCTGCGATTCGCGGACGCCGTGCGCCGCGCGCTGCGCAGCGAGTTGGAGCGCAATCCCAAACTCGTCGTGTTCGGCGAGGACGTCGGAGTGAAAGGCGGCGTCCACCTCGTGACCGAGGGACTGCAGAAGAAGTTCGGACGCGATCGCGTCTTCGACACGAGTCTCTCGGAAGAGGGGATCATCGGACGCGCGGTCGGGATGGCGATCGGCGGCCTCATGCCGGTCGCGGAAATTCAATTCCGGAAGTACGCCGACCCCGCTACTGAACAACTCAACAACTGCGGCACGTTGCGCTGGCGCACGGCCAACCGGTTCGCGGCGCCGATCGTTGTGCGCATGCCCGGTGGCTTCGGCAAGGACGTCGGCGATCCGTGGCACTCGTTGAGTGCGGAAGTCGTCTTTGCGCATGCCATTGGCTGGCAGGTGGCGATGCCGTCGAATTCCGCGGACGCGGTCGGTCTGTTGCGCGCGGCGATGCGCGGCCGGAATCCCACGATCTTCTTCGAGCACCGCTCGCTGCTGATGACGAGCGACGGCAGCGCGCGATATCCGGGCGACGACTACGTGGTGCCGTTCGGCCGCGCGAAGAAACTGCGCGATGGGAACGACATCACCGTCGTCACATGGGGCGCGATGGTGCACCGCTGCGTTCATGCGGCCGAGCAGTTCGGCGAGAAGGTGGACCTGCTCGACCTCCGCACCGTCGCGCCGTGGGACCGCGACGCCGTGCTCGAATCGGTGAGGAAGACCGGTCGCGTGCTGATCGTGCACGAGGACACGCTGACGGCAGGCTTCGGTGCCGAGATCGCCGCGACCGTTGCGCGCGAGGCGTTCTGGAGCCTCGATGCGCCGGTGGACCGGCTCGCTGTGGAGGACGTGCCGATGCCGTATCACCCGGACTTGTTGAGCGCGGTGTTGCCGAGCGTGGCGACGATCGCGGAGAGGATCGACGCGCTGCTGAGCGTCTGACCCGAGGTTCGTGCGCGAGCTTGATCGCTTCGCACAAGACGCGATCAGGCGAATCCCGGTGTGGCGTTCGCGCTGGTTCCTCGTGGCGCGCTCCCAGTGACATGACATGACGAGCGCGTTTATGCGGCGAGTGGTCGCAGTCTAACGCGCACCATATGCGTGGCGTGATTGTGACTAACTGGTTGCCGGCGCGGTCTTTGCGCTTCATACTCGAATACGCGGCGCGCGCGATATGCTGCGGGCGGTACAGGCGGCGCTCGGATTGCGCCCACGACGCTGTAGAACGTGACGGCCTAATTGTAGTTAGGCATACCTCAACCACTCACGCTGACCGCATGGCACTCGACCCCAAAGACTTTGTTCTCCCGTCGCACCTAGTCGATCTGCAGCGCTTCAGCAGTGTCGTTTCTAGCGCAGCGTTGCAGGTAAGTGCTAGCCCGTATGTCGGCGTCAGCATGGCAGTCGAGGCTAGCGCGGCTGTGCGGAACCTCTTGAATCCCTCAGCGGCGCTACTCGGCGCCACAGTGACTCCGGCAGGATATCCCCTTACTGCGTACTCGTCGCTGGCAACATTGGGCAAGCCGTATGATGCTCTGCGCGGCATCAGCGTCACGCATCCCTACAGTGTCACCATCGACTCTCTGGCTGTGGCCGGGAGCGTCGGCCGAGGCGTTCACGACCTCTATGCCAACACCGCCCTAGGCTCGTCCTTGGTCCAAGGCTCCGCCCTATCACGTGCAGGTGCGGCCTTTCACGTTGGGGTTTCGGATAGCCTTCGCATCGCCAGCAACGTCACTGCTCCCTATCTGGCGTCGTCGGCCGCGGTCTTCTCATTGGAAACGACCTACGCACGACTACTCGGCAGCACAGGCCTCACGATCGCCGGGGCCGCGTCCGTCAACGCGCTCCAGACCAACGTTCTCAGCGTTTCTGGAGCACTAAGGGACGCTTGGAGCGCCATCCGTTCTGATTCTGCGTATCTCTCAAGCGCTTCACTTGTCGGCCTGCGCTCACCCGCAGTCGAGCTCTACACGGCAACGCACGCCGCGGCGGCCATTTCCTTGCCTCGCGACGACCGACCTGAGCGCGACAATGAGGTCGAGGAAATTCTCGATGAGAGCGTCGACGTGTTCGAAAGCAGGTTGGCCGCTGTAAATCAAGGACTTGTCAACACGTACCGAGGCGGAACTGAGGCGCTTGAGAACGGACGAACAGATTGGCAGCGCCACGCGATGGTGTCCTTCCGCGAACTGAGCACTCACGTTCTTCATAAGCTGGCTCCTGACGAGGAGATCATCCCGTCAGCGAAGCCAGCTGACCTGCACGATGGCCGGCCCACGCGTCGCGCACGTCTCAACTTCATTTTCTCTGAAGCAGGGGGCGCGGCCATTGCCAAGTTCTACGAAGCGGACATGAAAGCGGCCCTAGCACTGTTCGACTTGCTAAATGATGGCACGCATCGGTTGGAACAGAATGCCACCGTGGACCAAGTCCACTACCTTCGCGGCCGCATCGTCGGTTTGTTGAGCTCAATGCTAGAGGCCCGCGGGTTTTAGACCGGATCGCAGATGCCTAACGAGCAATTCCTGCTGGCGGCGCACGCCGCGGTGCACGGCTGGCTCATTCGAGTCGCCATCCGCATTGTTGTAGTCGCGCCGCAGTAGAGTTGCGGGTGGTAGGCATCCACACGACAAAGATGACCTTTTCCGGTTCCTGCCTTATCACGCTTGCCGGTGGACGGTACGAGCCACAGACCGTAGCCTTCTCCTTCACCGATGAGCAAGTTCAAGTGCTTCGCGGCTACTTGGCGGAGGCTGAGCGACTTGAGAGATCGGTCACCGCGAACGGCGGATTCCCTGTCTCGCTGAATCTCTCGGCAGCTGTCGGACAGCCGGTGAGTATCAGCGGCTCAGAACCGACGGACGATCAACGCGCAATTTATCTTCACAGGATCCGCCCGTTTCAGTTGCAGGATGAACCGTACCAGTTCGGCAAGGTCAAGAATGTGCTGGCGCGCGGCACGGCATCGTCCGACTTCATGCAGATGTACTTGCGCCGCGCCTCAGACATGTTCTCTGGTGCGGCGATGCAGCAGCAAGTGCGCATAGCTGCCGGCGACGCTGTGTTGAATTCGGACGCAGCGTTCACCGCTTGGCTAAACGCGGTAGAGTATCATCGCGACGAGACGAAGATGCTGGCGCTGCTCAAAGGCAAGTCGTTGCCGGATGAGGCCTTCTCACGTCGCATCTTTGTGCTCTTGTTGCGGGCCAAGGTGGATGCTGTGCTCGCACTTGGTAACATCATCAATCGCATCCTCGCTTCACTCGAGTGCGCCAACGTGCCGGATGCCTAACAAGCGTTGGTGCAGCCGGCGATCTATGGAAAGCGGGCGCCGGGCGTCTTGGTTCGTCTCTGGTGGTTGGTTTCGTGAGCGCCCGGTGCCCGCATTGTTTGATTCGCCGCAGCACAATGCCGTTCGTTAGCCGACGAACTCACTCCTCGATCAAACATGCTTCTCGCCTGCCACGTTCTGATCGCAGTCGTCGAGTTCTTTCTCATCAACTGGCTGGGGCGACATAGCGTCTCATCCGGATACCACCGGATCTCGTTCATACAAACGGTCGAGGACTCTCCGCTTTTCGACTTTGCCTTCCGCGTTCTCGCGCCCACGATTTTTCTCGCCTTGTCGGCAGCCCTTTGGTACGCGACTGGGCTCGACGGATTGATCCAAGGCTACTGGCGAGTCACCGTCTATTATTTCGCAGTCCGTTGGGCCTACAATCTCGTTATGGGTAGAGCGCTCTTGCTGAATTGGTGGAAGCAGAGTCTTATCGCTGGAATCGGGGTTGATCTGTCGTATATCGTTTCCGAACAGTTGTTGGTCCATCGGTCCGTTGTGCTTCCATCCGCTCGCGGGTTGAGCGACGAGTTTTGGATTCTCGTCATTGGGTTCTTATACTTGACTGCCCGTCGCGTAAATTGGCCACGCGTGGGCGCGTCGGCGGATGATCGAAGACGCGCGTACCTAGAGTCCCGCTACAGATATTTTGTTCGGCGATATGGAGCGGTCATCTCAGAGTTCGCAACGAGCAAAATGGTCGAGGTACTTAGCTACTCAATTATGATTTACGAGAGCTTCAATCGACCTGGCGTTTACCAACTGCTGGAGAATGTGGTTTTGTTCCCCATCGGCGTGGCGAGCACTCTCGGTCCAATGCAGGTCGGGACTCCCCTCCGGCTTCCCAATGACGAGCTAGTCCGGCTCGGCGTTGAGCACGTTGACGTTGCGTTAGCGGCCTCGTTCGCGGACATGAAGC
>JADGOA010000283.1 GCA_017883215.1 Thermoanaerobaculia bacterium
GCGATCGTATCGGTGCTCGCCGAGGCGACGAAGAGGCGGCCGCCTCGAAGCAGCATTGCGGACGGATGGCGCCCCACTTCGATGCGGCTGCGCCGGCCGTCGTGAAAAGCGTTGACCGTGTTGTCGCCCCAGCACGACACGTAGATCCGGTCGCTCGTTGCGATCACCGCGTACGGATAGCGGTCGCAGAGAATGCGGCGTACGAGGGCGCGAGTCTTCAGATCGATGACCGCCACGGAGTCGCCGAGGTTCTCCGCGACGTACAGGTAGCGTCCATCCGGCGAGCATGCCAGCCCGGCCGGGAAGGACGTGCCGGCGATCTTTGCACTTTTCTTCGCACGGAGGATGATCGTTCCGTCGTCGACGGCCCGCCGGTCTTTCCAACGATACACATGCACCGTGTCGTCGTTTCCGCCCGAGGCGAACAGGGTCTTGCCGTCCGGCGAGAACGTCAGGCCGATGAACGCGGATGGCTGCTCGATCGTCTGGGTCACTTCTCCTGTGACGCGATCGATGATCTGAATGCCCTGCTGGCGCCATCCCCCGAGCAACAGCACCAGGCGGTCGCCTTCGGGCGCGACGACCGCGGCCAGGGGGAAGTTCCCGACGGCATGCGTGGGAGCCGCGGGATCGAGGAACGCGCCGGTTGGAAGACGAACAGGTTCGGCGGGCAGTCGCGGCGCCATCAGGATGATCGTCGCGACGATCAGAGATGCCCTCAGCGCGGGAGATGAAGCGAACCGCTGCGCGCGGGCACGAGAGGGAGGGTTCATCGATTCATCGTCTCGTCACGGTTCAAGTCTATGTCGATCAGGGACTGTTCTGCAGACACGATGCGCGAGAGTCGGGGGTCGGGGGTCGGAAGTCGGAGGCGAGAACGTCGACCTCGCCTCCGACCCCTGACCTCCGACCCCCGACCCGGGTTCAGCACACGCATGAAGATTTGCAGGGACGCGCTGCTGCGCGTCCCTGCGCTTCCTCACCGCCCCTGCGTCTGGTCGATGAAGGTGTTCCAGTCGTGCTGCATCTTCGCGTGCGACTTCTGCTCGAGGTAGACCATGTGTCCCGACCAGTAGCGCTCGTAACTGATGTTGCTCTGATAGCGTGCCGGCAGATTCAACTCGTGCATCGTGTACTCGGCCTGATAGTAGGGCGTGGCCAGGTCGTAATAGCCCTCCATCACCAGCACCTTCAGGAATGGATTGCCGACGATGGCCGCGCGGAGCGGCGTGATCTCCTCCTGGAAGCCTTGATTGCCGCCAGGCGCCGGCGTCGATCCGCCCGAGCTCCAGAGAAACATCCCCGACTGCTGCGCGGACGTGTAGTACGGGATGTCGGTCTTGTAATTGAGCTCCGTGCGGACGTAGTTGTTGAACGTCATCGTGAACGGCCCCGCGGTCTGGGTCGACGCCGGATCGCTTCCGCCGGGCCCGCCACGGCCGCCCGGGAATCCCGGCTCCGGCAGCGTGTAGCGGCCGTCCAGCCGGCCCGCGCGCAGGCGCTGATCGAGGAGCAGGTTGTGCGTGAACGTGCCGACGTCGATGCGGAGGTTGAACTCGTCGATGATCTGCTTTGACAGGCCTGTGTACTGCGCCAGCCGGTCGATGACGCTCTGCCGCTGCTGCGCGGTCATGGAATCGCCGCGCGCGAGAGCCGCGGAGTAATCGGTGATCGCCCACTGCTCCGCCTGCTGCAGGGGCGCGCAGGGCGCGTTCGGGTCACCCTGGCACGCGTCCATCGCCTGCTGCAGCTCCGGCGAGAGCTTCTTATGGTAGTAGGCGATTGCCATGTACGTCGGGACGTTCCACGGATACGGCACATCGTTAGACGGCGAGAAGGCCAGCGTCTGGAAATTCAGCGCCATCGACAGGAGGCCGATGCCGTTGAATACGATGCCGCGGCCCTGCAGATACCCGGCGACACCAGCCGAGCGGGTCGTGCCGTAGCTCTCGCCGAACAGATACAGCGGAGAGCTCCAGCGCTCGTTGCGCGAGATGTACAACCGGATGAACTCACCGAACCCCTCGATGTCGCCCTCGGGATTCTCGTACTTGCGCGCCGCCGCCGCATCGGCGGGGCGGCTCCAGCCGGTGCCGATGGCGTCGACGAGCACGAGGTCGGTCCGGTCGAGCGGCGTATATGGATTGTCGTGCACGCGGAAGGGGGGCTGCGGCATGAAGCCCTGCGGGCCCATGACGACGGTGCGCGGCCCGAGCGCTCCCATGTGCAGCCAGATCGAAGCCGAGCCCGGCCCGCCGTTGTAGGCGAAGGTCAGCGGGCGCGTTCCCACCTCGGCTCCATCCAGCGTGTACGCCACATAGAACATCAAAGCCTCGGTGACGCCTTCGCCGTTCTTGATCGGCAGGCGCCCGGCGGTCGCGGTGTACCGCAGGGTCTTGCCACCCACCGTCAACTGATGATGCGTGACGCTCGGCGGCGTCTCCTTCATGTCGAATTTAAAGGTGGTGATCGTCGCGCCGCCGAACCCGCCGCGCTGCTGCGGCTGTTCAGCGCGCTCACGCTCCGTTTCGCGCGCCGGCTGCTGCTGTTGTTGCTCCGACTGCCGCGAGCGGGCCGCGGGCTCAGGCTCAGTGCTCGCCGGGGTCGAAGGTTGTGCCGCAGGCGCCTGCGTTGTCCTGCGGCCGCTTTGGGCCGCGGGCTGTTCGTTTGTCTGCTGTGCGACTGCGGAAAACGCGAGCGCGGAAAACAGGACGAGCGAGAGAACCACCGCGTGAGATCTCATGGATATTCTCATTTCTGTGACAGTTCGCGCGACATTCTAGTGCAGAACATTCCGCGGAGAATGGCAGGGTTTTCTCGGCCGGGCGGTCGTCGATATCGGCGCGACGCTCCGTGCGGGGCTGGTCGCCATGCGAGGTTGAATTTCACCACAGAGGCACAGAGAGCACAGAGAGCAAAACGAGAATCTCTGTGTCCTCTGTGCCTCTGTGGTGAAAGACCGTGGCAGCAAATCGCGCCCCTCCCGATTTCTGCACACCCTCTCAGGATGGCACGCTTGCCAGCGAAGTCGCGCGGGAACGGGCGTAGAGGAACGCATTGGCCGCCAGGCGGCCGACGATCATCGCGATCGCTCCGCCGACCGCGCCGACCAGATCGAACGCAACGACGCTCACGAAGAGCGCTACGGCGAGTCCACCGGTCTCGATCGCCGTGGCCACCGTGATCACGCCGGTGCGATGCGCGAGGATCCACGGCACGCGTTGAATCGACAGCACGTACTCGAGGACCGGCAGCAGGATCAGCACGCGGATCGGCCAGACCGCATATGCGGCGAGTTGATGGGAAAGGCCGGAAATGCGCTCGAACCAGATCGCTTCGAGCGGCGTGAGCGCCAGGATTGCGAGGGCTGCGGACGCGAAGAATCCCAACCACTCAGCCGTCCGCCTCACGTCGCCTTCGTGCTCTCTGCGGGAACCGATCAGGGCGATCCCAACCTCCTGGAATGCGACTCCGCCGCTTCTGAACAGGAACACCAGCGAGGTGAGCACGGGCCATACGGCCAACGACTCGATGGGCGCCCTGCCGCGCCCGAGGCCGAAGGTCACGAGCGGACCTAACGCCATGGAGAGGACGGATGTGAGCGCGAGAGGATAGTAGAAGCGGCCGATCTCGGAGAACGTCAGGAGCGTTCCGGCGACCACCTCTTCGCTCGCCAGCAGCGACTGCACGATGTGGCGCGCCATCCAGCGGCTGGCGAGCGCTTCCGCCACGACACCGGCCAGCAGCGCGATCGCTCCGATCGTCGCACCCGGAAGAGAGACGGTGATCGCCAGCAGCGCGGCGGTCACCGACATCGACGACAGCCGCACCACGGTCCCGTACGCGACACGGCGGGTGAGATGGTGGCGCACCAGGATTCCCTGGTAGAAGCGGCGATAGCCGATCGCCGCAGGCCAGAGGATCAGGATGGCCGTGGAAACATGTGCCGCCCGCGAGATCTCCGGCGGAAGGCCGATCAGCGTCTCGGCCACTAAGCGGAACACCGGCGGGGTCACGAAGATCACCATGCCGAGCGTGACGAGGGCATTGAGGATGGAGGTGAAGCGCCGCAAGGCGAGATAGGAGGCGCGGTCGTGGACCAGTGCCGTCGCCGCCGAGAACAGCATCATGATCGGCGACTCGATGAGCCAGGCCAAAGAGGTCGCAACCCCGAATGCAGCCAGGCTGTGCGCCGCCGCCGGCATGCGCGCGACGATTGCCGCGATGTACGGCCCTTCGAGCGCCATCATGAACCACGTCGCCGCCAGCGGAAGCCAGAAGAGGATGATGGACAGGGAAGGGGGCCGGTCGCGGTCGATCGTGGAAGTCGTGGCCGTCATTGCGGCCGACATTCTGTCAGTGGTCAACGATCCGCGCCCGGTTCGCGTGGCAGCGGCACTGGCTTTCACCACAGAGGCACAGAGAGCACAGAGACTGTTCCTCTGGCTTTCTTTCTCTGTGTCCTCTGTGCCTCTGTGGTGAATTCGCCGTCGAACAGGCGCTCAGCTGGATTTCTGCACAGCCTTCTTCGCCGTCTTCGCGGCTTCTAATGACACGAGCCAAGCCTGCCATCGTGACGAGTTACACGTTTGTGCGTGACGAGTGTGCTACGAGCTGTTGCACGTTCGCGCTACTCTGACGCACACTGAGGATCAGAGGCACAGTGCGCGCAAACGGTCGCAGCGCAGCTCGCATATCAACGGATATTCCATCACTGCTGCTGTTCGGCGGCGCCGGACTATCCCTGTTCTTCGGCGCCTCGCAGCTCCTCGAGACCTACTTCATCATTCCCCGCTTTGGCACCCGGTCGATCTACCTGCTGCACATGTGGCGGGGCATCACCGCCGCGCTGCTGCTCTCCGGTTTCGCCGCGTGGTACCTGGTGCAGCACCCGACG
>JADGOA010000284.1 GCA_017883215.1 Thermoanaerobaculia bacterium
GCGGGGCGAGGGGACCGAGCCACGACATCGCCTCGGTCAGTCGGCTATTCTGAGAAATCCTCGTGCGCCGCGAAGATTTTCGACGTTAGTAGTACAGAGAGCACAGAGACTGTTCCTCTGCCTTTCTTTCTCTGCGTCCTCTGTACTACTACCATCTGGCTTGTGTGCGGCACGCGAAGATTTCACGATCTCGACGTGATGCGCGATGCGGAATCTGCCGGACGCTACGCGCCCTCGACGCTGATGCATCCGCGTCTCGGCGGCCTGACGGCCGCCGCTAAGCTCTGTCGCCGGCTACGCCGGCTCTGTCCCTGAAACCGTCTCGATCCGCGGGGCAACATCCAACTGACCTCGTGACCTCGTGACCTCGTGACCCGGCGACCCGGTAACTCGTCACTCAATCAGGATTGCCGCGAATGGCACATCACAGGCATGCGGCATGGGTCGCTAACTCATGCCCCATGCCGCTACTTTTCGACCCACACACCGTGGTACCGCACGGCAGGCGGGACCAGCGAGGTGCGCAGGCCGCGGACCTCGGGCTTGTGGGCGACGAAGAGCCGCTCGTGGAACAGCGTGGCCAGAGGCGCTTCGCGGACCACCATCAGGTCGAGCTCGCGGTAGATCGCCGCGCGTTCGTCGCTGTCGTTCGAGCGCCTCGCCTCCATGATCCTCTGGTCGAGCTCGGGCCGATGGAAGTTCATTCCGGCCACGGTGTTCGAATCGCTGTGGAAGAAGATGTAGAAGAAATTGTCGGGATCAGGGAAGTCGGCGTACCAGTTCCCGCAGAAGATGTTTCCGTGGCCGCGGTGCTGCAGCGGGCGGCGCGCTTCGGTGGCCGTGTGGCGGGTGACATTGACCCGGATGCCGACGGCGTCCAGATCTTCGATGATGAGCGGGACCATGCCGGAGTTGTAGAACTCGTCTGTGTCCCAGGTCCGGTATTCGACGGTGAATCCGCCGCCCTGGCCGGCCTGGCGCAACAGGTTGCGGGCGCGGTCGGGATCGTACTCGTGACCGCGAATGGCGGCGTCGTATCCCATCAGTCCCGGCGGCAGCAGCGAGGCGGCGAGTAGGCCGAGGCCGTCGTAGACGCGCTCGTTGAGCCGTGCGCGGTTGATGGCGAGGTTCAGCGCCTGCCGCGCTTCCACACGGTCGAATGGCGCGGCAGACGAGTCGTACGTCAGATACGACGTGTGCTGCTGAACGCTCGAGAGGATGTACGGCGCGTAGCGCGGATCGGTGCGCAGCTCGTTCACCATCTTCAGGGGAATGCCATGGGCGACATCGAGCTCGCCTCGCAGGAATGCGTTCGCGACATCGCGGGCGCTGCGCAGATCCAGCCTGAACACCAGCTCGTCGACGAACGGCTCGCCCCGAACCCAGTAGTCGCGATTGGCGCGCAGCCGCACGCGCTCTCCGTCGATCGCTTCCTCGATCTGGAACGGCCCGGTCGACGACGGGTGCAGCCGGAGGCGCTGCGGGTCGCGCGCGTCCTCGGTGGCGATGATGGCGGTCTCGTTCATCGTCAGCAGCGACAGGAAGAAGGCCACCGGCTCGTCGAGGTGGATGTCGATGGTGTGCGGGTCGCGGATCTCCAGGCCCGACAACGTCTTGCTCTTGCCGCTCAGCACGTCCGCCGAGCCGCGAACGTTCCGCAGGATCCACGATCCCGATGACCCGGAGTCGGGCGACAGCAGACGGACGAAGTTGTCGTGGACGTCCTTCGCCTCGAACGGCCGCCCGTTGTGAAAGCGCACGCCGCGCCGCAGGAAGAAGCGGTAGACGTGCCCCTGCTCGAGGACTTCCCACCGCTCGGCCAGTCCGGGGACGAGCTCCGCCCCTTCGCCGTAGGAGAGCAGCGTCGACTCGACCGCCTTGGCGATGTAGCTGAGCGCGACGGCCGACACGGTGACGGGATCGAGCGACAGCTCCTGCCACAGGATGGTCGCCGTGGTGACCCGGCCACCGCGCTCCGGTTCCTGGAGCGAGAAGCGTCCGAGCTCCTGCTGCAGCAGCACCGATTCGTGGCTCAGCGTGCTGGACATGTGATTGAGATCGGTCACGCCGAACATCGCCTCGCGCGATCCCTGCTGGATGATGTTCATCGCCTGGACGATCGTCGAGCTCTCGGAGGCCAGCACGGCCGAAGCCTCCAGCACCTTCTGCACGAGGCCGTTGATGTTGTCCATGGCCCGGCTGATGGCGTGGCTGCCGATCTCCTGCTCGGACATGGCGCGCTTGAGGTGCTTGGTGTAATCGCGGACGAGGAAGGCCTGTTCGCCGATCTTTCGGGAGGTCTGCGACTGCTGCTGGGTGGCCGAGGCAGTCTGCTGGACCATCTTCGTGACCTCTTCGATCGCGCCGGTGGCCTGGGCGCTTCCGCGGGCCTGCTCCTCGGTGGCGTTGGCGATCTCGGAGATGGAGTTGGTGGAGCGATCGGTGAGCTCGAGGATCTTCTCGAGCACCTGCGACGCGCGCGCGGTGAGGTTCACGCCTTCGCCGACGCGGTCGCTGCTGAGGTTCATCTGGTCGGAGGCGCGAATCACCCCCTTCTGGACGTTTTCGATGAGCGTGCGGATCTCGTCTGTGGATGCCGAGGTGCGCTCGGAGAGATCGCGAATCTCGTCGGCGACGACGGCGAATCCCTTGCCGCGCTCTCCGGCCTGGGCGGCGATGATGGCGGCGTTGAGGGCCAGCAGGTTGGTCTGGCCGGCGATCTCGTCGATGACGCGTACGATCTCGCCGATCTCCTGCGAGCGATTGGCGAGATCGGCGAGGGCGATCTTCGCCTCTTCGACGGCCTGCTGGATCTTGCGCATGCCGTCCACCGTGCCGCCGACGGCCTCCCGCCCCTCGGTGGCCGCATCCGTCACGTACCGGGCCAGCTCCGCCGATTGCTTCGCCGACTTGCCGATCTCGCCCGTGGTCTGGTTCATCTCCATGATCGAGCTGGCGGTCTGGATGGCGAACGACGAGAAGGTCTCGGTGTTCGTGGCCACTTCGTTGATCGAGGCGATCATCTCTTCGATCGCTGTGGAGGTCTGCTCGACGAATTCGGAGAGCGTGTCGGAGATGCGGCCGACCTCCTCGATGGAGGCGGACATCTCCAGGATCGATGTGGAGGTCTCTTCGGCGTTCGTGGAGAGCTCCTGCATCGACTTCCGCACGGCATTGATCGACTGGTCGATCTGCCCGACGGCCGCGGATGTGGAATCGGTCGAGTCGAGCTGCTCGGCGGAGCTGCGGGCCATGATGCGTGAGCGGCTGGAGATCTGGTCGCTGACGCGAACCACGTCATCGGCGAGCTGGCCGAAACGGCGGATGGTGCGGTCGAGGCTCGACACCAGGCCGCGCATCGATGCCGAAGTCCGTTCGGACCGCGTGGCGGCGACGATTTCGCGCGAGGGGAGAGAGAGCTCGCCGGCGGTGATGCGGTCGAGCAGGTGGATGACGGATTCGCGCCGGGCCATGACGCGTCCCAACCAGACCTGGAACAACAGGAGACACGAGCCGCTGGCGACGACGGCGGCAATCATCACTTTGAGGAACATCCCCCACGTCATCGCGGGGATGAGCCAGAGGAAGATCCCGAAGAGGACGACGCAGGCGACGACGAGCATCCACATCTGCTGATTGCGGCCGAAGTTGCGAGTAGCCATGGAGTTCGCGGTCCCTGGGTCGATGCTACCATGCGTATTGTTGAGTTTGAACGAGTACTTCTCCGCGCGTCGGGCGCTGATCGACGAGTACCTGACGCAACTCTCCACCCGCATCGACGCTCCCCAGCCGTTGCAGGCGCCGCTGCGCCGTTCGCTCACGTCCGCCGGCAAGCGGGTGCGCGGAATTCTGGCGATTGCGGTCGGCGAGTCGGTCGGCGCGAAAGCCGAGAAGCTGCTTCCGGCAGCTGCCGCGGTCGAGATGATCCACGCCTCGTCGTTGATCCTCGACGACCTTCCGGCGATGGACGATGCGCTCATGCGCCGCGGAGCGCCGACGCTGCACCGCGAGTTCGGAGAGGACCTTGCGATCCTGACATCCGTGGCGCTGCTCAACCACGCCTACGGTCTCGTTGCGGAGAGCTACGCCGCATCGGCACCGCGCCGCTGGACGCTCGCGCAGATCGTGCAGCGCGTGGTCGATGCCGTCGGCTGGCAGGGCTGCGTGGCAGGGGAGGCGGTCGACCTGCACAGTGAAGCGTCGAACCTCGACTTCGACACGCTCGAATACATCCACTCGCGCAAGACCGGAGCGTTGTTCGTCGCCTCGGCGGCAGTCGGGGGGATGCTCGCCAACATCCATCCCGCGTCGCTCCAGAGGATCGAAGTCTTCGCCAAGAACCTCGGGCTGGCCTTTCAGATCACCGACGATGTCCTCGATGTGACCGCCGACGCCGCGGAGTTAGGCAAGGATGTCGGCAAGGACGCGCAGCGACTCACGTTCGTGAGGCTCGCCGGCGTCGACGGTGCGCAGAAGTTGAGCCGCGAGCTGGTGGAGACCTCGCTCGCCGCGATCGAGCCGCTCGGCGCCCAGGCGAAGCCGCTGCGCGATCTGGCCGTGATGGTGCGCGATCGGGTGCGGTGAGACGAGGCGGGTAGCGTGCAACCGCCGTAGGGCACGGCTGCGCCGTGCCGAACTCCCGTGGGTGGGCCGGACCGTGCAGCGCCAACGCGGCACACGGTTCGGCACGGCGCAGCCGTGCCCTACGCTGCGCTACTCGCTACTCGCTTCAACACGGAATGAACCGCCACTCCCGTTGCATTTACAGCCCTGCCAGCGCGTGGTATCTTCCGCGCGCTTTTCCGCGGCCCGCCTCGCGCCCAGGTAGCTCAGTTGGTAGAGCAGAGGACTGAAAATCCTCGTGTCGGCGGTTCAATTCCGTCCCTGGGCACCACC
>JADGOA010000029.1 GCA_017883215.1 Thermoanaerobaculia bacterium
GGTATCTCTCCACGCCACTCTTCGAGTTCACCGAGCTGGTGAACCAGGCTCCGGCCTCGCCGGCGCCGCCGTCCCCGTGAGTGGTGCCCGCGAAGGTGTTCTGCCCGGCGCGAAGCCGTGATCTCGCCGCGGCAGCATTCGCATCCTCATCTTCTCGAACTTCCCGCGCTGCTCGGGGGTGAGGAGCTTTTCGATCTCGGCGTTCGCTTCGTCGATCTCTCGCCGGACCTGGGGGCGGACCGCCGCGGTAATTGCCGCGATGTGGTCGCGCCTCGTGTTCAGGATGCGCGTGACTTCGTCGCGCTGCTGTGCGCTCAGCTTCAGTTCGCGGTCGAGATGCTCGACGATGCGCTGGGTCATGTGTGGGCCATGCATTCCGCCGCGCTCGCGGTTCCGGAAGAGATAGACGCGATCGCCGACCGCTCCGATGAGCAGACCGGCGATGAACGCGAGCGCCACCGTGACGAGGGCGATCGTCCGCGTCTGCGATCGTGACGAAGAGATGGGCTCAGGGATTGACACTGTAGACGTCTCCAGCAACGGCGATCTCGACGGGGCTGCTGGTGGATGCGAGCGCGTCCACCGCCGGCGCCGACTGCCGATCCAACCAGATCATTCCCAGGAGCGAGGCCAGGGCCACAGCGGCCATGGAGGCAGCCAGCGGACGGAACCAGCGCGCGAGCACACCGGTCACGTTGGGCTGCCCCGACACGCGGCCGCGCACGCCGGCCGCGATGCGCGTGGTCATGAGCGCGTCCAGCTCGAAGCGGAGCGGTTGCGCATCCTCGCGCAGCCGTTCGAAAAATCGCTCTTCATTCATCGCTGCCTCCGTAGAGGTCGGTCAGTTGCTTTCGCAGTTTCTTACGAGCGAGGGAAAGATGCGAGCGCACTGTTCCTTCGCTGATGCCTGTCATCTGCGCGATCTCGGCGTGATCGAATTGTTCCACCAGATGCAGCCGTGCCACCACGCGCTGCATTCGGGGGAGCGATTCGACGGCGGCATCGATCCTCCTGGCGATCTCGCTGGTCTGCGCCGGCAGGTCCGCGTTGTCGCGGCGAGCCGCGGGCTCTGCCGGCGTGAGCTCCTCGTGGCGGAAACGCGTTCGATGCTTGACCACGTCCAGCGAGAGGTTCGTCACGATCCGATAGATCCACGGCCCGAACGGCTCTCCGGAACGAAATCGCGGCAGCTTCTCGTAGGCGCGCACGAACGCCTCCTGCGCCAGGTCTTCGGCGTCGTGGGCGTTGCGCACGATGCCCCAGGCGATCGACACGACGCGCTTCGTGTACTTCGAGACGAGGTAACCGTACGAGGAGGGATCTCCCTCTTTGGCGCGCGCAATGGCCCGTCGTTCGAGCGGATCGGCGTCGCTGCGCGCCGGTGGCGCGGCTGGCTCGCTATTCACGTCGGCGATTAGATCACCCAGCCAGAGGGGTCGGAGCCACCCTTCTGCAGTCGTCACAGAATTGCGCATGAGAGTCTTTCAGTGGCTGTCGTGCATCCGCTGCTGCATGGCCATCCTCTGCTCGAGAAGCTGGGCAGCGGTTGCCCGTTGCTCCGGCGTGAGAATGTTGAGGGCCTTCGACGCGGCGTTCAGCACGTTCACCTGCATCGCATTGCGGGCTGCTGCCTGCTGATCGATCAGTGCCTGAGCCAGTGCCTGAGCGCCGGCGACGTCGTTCGGGGTCTTCAGCAGCAGCTGAGCGACTGCGCCAAAGCCGCCCCTGAGCTGGCCGCGATAAGGGGCGTTTTGTGCCTTCAGCTCTTCCCGGACCGCCTTCAGCTGGCTCACCTGCTGGTCGGTCAGCCCGAGTGCGGCTTTGATCTTGTCGAAATGCCCGAACATCATCATGGCGCCGCGGTGTCGGGCGGCCTGCGCGTAAAGCAGCGGAACGGCCATGAGGGCAATCAGGGCGACTGCGGCTGTGGCTACGGCGGTGCGTTTCCTCATTGGCGTCTCCTTGGATTCAAAAAGTGGTACGCCGGCGAGAGTCAAACGTTGAAGCCGTATAATCCGCGCGTCCAGATGAAACGGTTCGGTCTGCTCCCCATGGCACTGCTCCTGGCGGGCGTTGCATCCGCGCAGCAGCTCGATTGCCCGGGCTCGGCTTCCCGAAGCAGCGACACGTTCCATTACCACGTCAGCATGTACCGCCCCGACACGCGCGGCTTTCTGGACGTATGGGGCGTGAACGAGTTCGCATCGCAAAGCGCCTGCGACCGTGCGCGCGAGGCGCAGATGGGGCGCAACCTCGCCGTCGTCGACTTCTTCAAGCGCGTACGCGGCGAAACTCAGTACGAGACCGACCGCTTCGGAAACTGTCACGCCGACCTGTCGACCGACAAGTCCAATCCGCGGTTTCTCACCGACGCTCAGCGCGTGGCGCAGATCCGCGGCGCCGAGGATACCCGCGAGCGCGTTCGCGAGCGGCTGCTCGATGACGAGGTGACGACAGACTCCGAGATCTTTCGCGACGTGGCACTCCCGCCGGCCGCGCCACCGGCGTTGCTCGGCGGACCGAAGCTCGTGCCGATGCCTCGGGGCGATTCCGTAGCGCAAGTGTCGTATTCGGCGTCCGACCTGCACGCGACCCGCTTCACCGAGAGTGCGAAGCCGGCCATGGCCAGTCTCGACCTGCCGCTCGTCGATGCCGCTCCCGGAGCGGCGGTTCCGACGGAAGTGGCGCAGGCCGCCATGCCGGTCGCGGCCCCACAGACCGCGCCCCCTGCTTCCCCTCCCGCCGCTCCGCCTCCCGCGGCGCCGCCTGTGGCGCCTTCAGCTTCAGCTGTACCAGCAAAGGCAGAGGATGGGGCCAAGCCGGTCGAAGCACCCGCAGTGGCCGCCGCGCCGGCTGCCGTTCCGACAGGTGTCGTGGCCACCCCTCCGGCTGAGCCGGCGGCCGCCGCCAGCGTTCCCGCCGCTGCGGCGCCAACCGCTGCCCCCGCGATGGCCGGCGCCACGCCGACGGCTGATGGAACACTCACGACGGCCCAGGACGACGCGGATTCGTTCATCGCGTACGAGACACAACGAATCCAGAACGTCCTGAAAGCGAGCAGCGTGATCGCCGATGGCGCGGTGAAAGCGAAGATCTACGCTGCCTGCACGGAGCGCGGTCAGCTGCTCTCGAATCTTCGCGCGCTGATCGAGGGATCGGGAGCGAAGAGCCGCCTGGCTACCATGGCCCGGACGGTGAGGACGGAAGATGAGCGCCTCGCCTTCGTGTCGAAACTCTTCGGCTCCGACATCAAGAGCCATTGGGCGCCGGCGGACGCCACGGACGTGATCCTCGACGCGCCGGCGGACACCGACACCGACGTCGAACGCGTCCTGCGCGACACCACCGGCCGATACAACGATCAGCAGAAGAAACGGGCCCTGTACCTGCTGCTGGCGCACTCGCAGCCGACTGAAGACCAACAACTGTGGCTGACCACGATCGCCGACACATTCCTGCAATGACGCGAACGATTGCTCTCGCCCTTTGTCTCGCCGCCACCACTGCGTTGGCGCAGCGGGCCGGCCCTTTCCCGCTGCTCGCCGTTCCAGCGGCGGCCGCACAGGCCCCTGCAGCCGCCATTCAGTCGACACCGGTGAGCGCCACGCCTGCGCCGTCGGCGAACAGCGAAGAATTCACGAAGGCCGTCTACTTCGGCCGGAAGTTTTTCGACATGAAGGACTACCCGTCGGCCTACGACCAGTTCGCCAGGGCCGACGCGCTGCAGCCCGACAATCCCGGCGTGCTTTACGACATGGCAGTCCTGCTGGCGAAGGCGGGGCGCTATTCGGAAGCGCAGATGAAGGTCGACCGCTACCTGCAGTTTTTCCCGTCTGGCGCGGAGCGTCCGCTCGTTTCAAGGTTGCAACTCGACCTCGGATTTCAGCGTGAGCTGCAGAAGAAGCGTCAGGCCGACGAGAGCTACCTCGAGTTGTTCAACCGCGGCAAGTTTCTCTACGGCAAGAGCGATCTCGACGGCGCTCTGAAGCAGTTCCAGCAGGCCGAGCAGCTGCGGCCTAACGATGATCCCGCTGCGGTCTACAACCAGGGCGTGGTCCTCGAGGCCATGGGCGAGCTGCAGAAAGCTGCCGCGCGCCTGCACCGTTTCGCAGAGCTGGAGAGCAACAGCGAGGCGAAGGCCGGGCTCGATCAGCACCTCCTCACGCTCGAGTCCGAGATCGAGGATACGAAGACGAAGATCCTCTGCCCGTTCTGCGGACTGCGCCTGCCCATCGGAGCGGCGTGGTGTCCGCGATGCTGGCACGGTGCGTATCTGACGGCTTCGCCGGTGTGGAACTCGCGGCCGTGCCTCGACGGCGCCTCGGCGACGCGGGTCACGTACTACGCAGACGGCCGCTTCGCAAAAAACGACGCGCTTCCCTGTCTCTTTCCCGGGACGATGCTCGATGCGCTCCGCTTCTCCCCGAAGCGTCAGCGCAACATCCAGGAGGCGCGTAAGGCCGAAGGATGGACGTACAGCGGGGACATCATCCAGGGCGGGAGCGACCGGCAGGGGAATCAGATCAAATACGTGCAGGGGGGCGGCTATCTCGAGAAGGTCATCTCTCCGGTCAGCGGTGACATTCTGACCTTCGCTGCGCACGCCACATCCGACGGAATCTGGCTCCTCGACCGCGAGGACTTCATCCTGGAAGGACAGCGCTACCTGTCGCGCTACACGTTCGACGCCAGCAACCACATCGTTCAGCAGCAGGTCGAATATCAGAACGCCGCCGCCTGCAATCACCTGATCGCCATGACTGCCGACTACACGTACGCCAACGACGCCGTTTCACTGGTGAAGATCCGCGGCGGCTACGACGGCTACGCGGCGGAAGGATCGCCGCACGTCGACTGGGACGCCAGCGTTGCCTACACGTACGACGCAAGTGGCCGTGTGGTGAAAGAGGATCTGGCGCTCAACTCTCTCAACAAGATCTACACGCAGAAGCCGATCGGCGCCTACCGCGGGGAGATATCGAAGGTGTACATCGGCATGCGCGCGCGGCGTCCCGTCGAGAACGCTCTGCGCCTGGGCGACCTCTGCGGCACCTCCGGCACTCTCCTCCTCGGCAACATGATCGACCTGCGGCCGTTCTACGCCATGTCGCCGAATCTCGTCATTCAGCTCCCCTACGGCGTGACGAAGGCTGCCGTGAGCTTCACGTATCCGGAGTCGTACAAGGTGCGATAAGGCCGGGCATGAGGCCCGAGACATGGGGCATGAGGCATGAGTATGCACAGTGGGGCTCATGCCCCATGCCCTAGTCCGACTCCGGGCTCGTGTACGGAATGCAGTACGGATCGTCGAGGCCGCATTCGCCGAACTCGAACTGGATCGTGACGTGGACGATGCGATAACGGGAGTGGAGCATCGTCGTCACGTCGTCCAGCAGGCGAGCCGTGCTGCGGAGCGGCACGTCGCCGACCATCAGATGACATGACAGCGCCGGCCGCGATGGGCCCAGAGCCCAGATGTGGAGGTGGTGGACTCCTTCGACCCCCTCCATCGCCGCGATGGCAGCGGTGACTTCGGCGGGACTGATTCCGGTGGGTGTTCCTTCGAGCAACAGGTTGACGGTCTCGCGCAGGATGCCCCAGCTGCTCCAGAGAATCAGGGCACCGATGATCAGAGAGACGGCCGGATCCCACCGCTGCGATCCGGTCGCACGGATCATGAAGGCCGCGGCGATGATGCCGGCGGAGGAGAAGGCATCGCCGAGCATGTGCAGGACAGCGCTGCGGATGTTCACGTCATCACGGCCGTCGCGGCGCAATGAGAGCGTGATCGCGCCATTGAGGACCACCGCCACCGCAGCGGTGATCATCATCGCGATGCTGTTCACCGGACGCGGCGACCGGATCCGCGCGATGGCTTCGACGAAGATGTAGAAAGTGAACGCGATGAGCGTGCCGCTGTTGATGAAAGCGGCGAGAATGCCGGCCCGCTGATATCCGAACGATTTTTCGCGTGTGGCGGGGCGCTTCTCGAGCCGGATCGCGAAGAGGGCGATGGCCAGAGCGATGGCGTCCGTGAAGTTGTGAAGGGCGTCGCCCACCAGAGCGAGTGACCGCGCATAGAGGCCCACCGTCAGCTCCGCGATCACGAAAACGACGGTTGCCGCCGTGGCGATGATCAGCTTTCGGGAGAGCGTGCTCCCCGGCGCGTGGTGCCCGTGGTCGTGGTGGTGCATGACCGGTTCAACGCGTGGAACGGTTGATTCTCTTCGCCTTGTCGAGGACGGCTTCAGCCATTCCACGCCGCTTCTCCTGGAGCCGGCGAGCCAGTTCCTCGTCTGCCGTAGCGATGATCTGGGCCGCGAGAATGCCGGCGTTCCTTGCGCCGCCGATGGCCACGGATGCAACCGGAATCCCGGGCGGCATCTGCACGATTGCGTACAAGGCGTCGACCCCCTGCAGCGCACCCGAGCTGAGCGGCACGCCGATCACCGGTCGGGTCGTAAAGGAGGCGACCACTCCAGGAAGGTGCGCGGCCATGCCGGCGCCGGCAATGAACACGGCCGCCCCGTCGCGCTCTGCGTTCGTGATGACCTCTTTGGTGCGCTCCGGAGTGCGATGCGCCGAAGCAACCGTCATCTCGTACGGCACGCCGGCTTCGTCGAGTGCCGCGGCCGCCTGGGACATCACCTCAGCGTCGGAGTCGCTTCCCATGACGATGCAGACCCAAGGCTTGATGGACATACGCGGATTCTATCGGATGGAGTGCGGACGTCCTCGTGCCGCATCCGCGGCACGTCTCGTGCCGCGATGACATTGTTCAGCGCCGGACGGGGACGTCCGGCGCCTGCGGACGGGGACGTCCGCACTCCGAGCCTACTCCGCGGCGGCCTGTTTGCGCTGTTCGAGTGCGCGGAAGCCGATGTCGCGGCGGTATCGTGCGCCGGCGAAACGGATCTTCGGCACCGCTTCGTAGACTTTCGCCAGCGCCTCGGACAACGTCGCCGCGCGTGCGCAGACGTTGATCACGCGTCCCGCCACGTTGATGACCTTCGCGCCCCGCCGCACCGTCCCGGCGTGGAAGATCACGACCGACTCGTCGTCGATGGCGTCGATCTCCACTTCCTGGCCGAGTGGATGTTCGTTCGGATAGCCCTCCACAGACACCACGACACAAGCTGCCGCTTCCTTCCGCCACGCCAGCTTCGCGTCACCAAGGTTGCCTGTGGCCACCTTCAGGCAGATCTCGGCGAGATCGCTGTCGAGCCGGAGCATCTGCACCTGCGTCTCGGGATCACCGAACCGGCAGTTGTACTCGAGCACCTTCGGCCCGTCCGGTGTGAGCATCAGCCCGGCGTAGAGAACTCCGGTGTAGACGCGCCCTTCGGTGGCCATTCCCTGGATCGTCGGCACGATGACCGTCTTCATGATCTCGCCCGCGGTTTCGCCGCTGAGGACGACCGCCGGAGAGTGAGCCCCCATTCCGCCGGTGTTCGGGCCGTTATCGCCGTCCTCGGCCTTCTTGTAATCCTTCGCCGGGGCGAGCGGCAGGACCCGCTTGCCATCGCTGATGGCCATAAACGACACTTCTTCGCCCGTGAGGAATTCTTCGATGAGAATGCGGTCGGCGGCGTTCCCGAACTTCTTCTCGTCGAACACCATCCGGAGGTAGTCCTCCGCCTCTTGCTTCGAGTTGACGATGACGACGCCCTTACCGCCGGCGAGGCCGTCGACCTTGATGACCGCCGGGTAACGCATCTTCTTGAGAGCATCCCGCGCCTCGTCGGTCGAATTGCAGGCGATCGCCTCCGCCGTGGGAATGCTGTACTTCCGCATGAACTCTTTCGAGAAGACCTTCGAGCCTTCGAGCTCCGCAGCCAGGCGCGTGGGACCGAATATGGCGAGACCACGTTTCTGAAATTCGTCGACGATTCCCAGCGTAAGCGGCAGTTCGGGGCCCACGATCGTCAGGTCGATCTTCAGCTTCTCGGCGAAATCGGCCAGCTCGACGATGTCGGCTACGCCGATCGGGACACAATCGGCAACCGTGGCGATCCCCGCGTTTCCAGGGGCGGCGTAGATCTCTTTGACCAGCGGCGACTGCTTGAGCTTCCAGCAGAGTGCGTGCTCGCGACCCCCCTGACCAACGACCAGAACGCGCATGTAGACGTAATTCTAGCAAATAGCCGCGGAGTAATGGGCTTCGCGAGGCCATGGTGTTCCCGCCGCGACGTCCGCCCCAGGCGGAATCCGCAGGGCCCGGCGCGCCGTACCCACGGTGAGTTGGCGAAACGAAGGGCCAGCCTGAGCCGTCCGAGGAGACGGCATGAAGGTGACTCTGGAAGCAGCATGGCAGGCCAATACAGGCCACTAGACGTTTTGCCAGCGTCCGCCGTACCTGTGTCACGATGCCAGCGGAACTCCGCCTGATGATACCGACCCAATCAGCTGAGCCAGACGATCGCGAGCTCGTCCGGACGATCCGCGAGGGTTCCTCCGATGCCTTCGAGCAGCTCGTGCGGCGGAAGACCTCGAAGGTGTATGCGCTCTGCTACCGGGTCATCGGCAACAGCGAGGACGCCAAGGACATCGCGCAGCTGGTGTTCATCAAGCTGTGGGAGAACCTCGAAAAATACGATTCTCAGTTTGCGTTCGACACGTGGCTGTACCGCATGGTGACGAACGTGGCCATCGACTTCATGCGCAGCCGCCAATCGCGCGACAACGCCGTGAATTCGAACCTGCGCCTGGTCAAGACCGCCACGGAGCCCGAGCAGGCGCTCATCGTTCAGCGCAAAGAGATCGACAACGTCTTTGCGGATATCTCGACGGTCCTCTCTCCGAAGCAGAAGACGATTTTCGTGATGAATCAGATGGAGGACCTGCCGTCGGTCGAAATCGCGAAGATCCTCGGATGCCGTGAGTCGACCGTCCGCAATCACCTGTTCAACGCCCGCAAGCTCATGCAGCGGCAGTTGCAGAAGCGGTATCCCGAATACGCACAGCTATGGAGGTCGCAATGATGGCGTGCTCCGATTTCCGGGCGCAGTTCCAGGCCGGAACCGACGATGCGGCGCTGCTCCGCCACCTCCGCACCTGTGATCCGTGCCTCGACTACGCCGCTCACAGCGATCCCGACGTGATGTTCCGCGCCATCGGCGGCGACGAGATCGTTCCGCCGGGTGGCATCGACGCGTTCGTAGCCGACGTGATGCATACCGTCCGGCTCAGGGGAGCGGAAGGGGTCATCGCTCCGCCAGCGTCGACATGGCATCGGCGGCTCGCGATCGCGGCGACGCTGGCGATCGGAATCAGCGGCGCCTCCCTCGTCTACCAGGTCGAGCACCGGGCCCGGGTGGCTCCGGCGCAGAGCGTCGCTGCCGTACGGCATCCGGTGGAGCGTCAGATTACACTGACAACGAAACCGGCCGTGCAAGCGTATTCCTCGCCAAATGCAACGATCGTCGAAGTGCCGAGCGAAACACCGAACGACAACACGCAGATCGTCATGATCGTCGACGAGAACCTGCCGGCGGACCTATGAAGCGTATTTTTCTACTGATTTGCATCGCGGCTCTGACAACGGGCGTTGCTCTCGCCGAGCCGGCTGACGGCGGGAAAGCGCTTTCCGTCCGGACGTTCCAGTTCAAGTACAAAGACGTCGATCGCGCGGCTGCGATCATCAAGCCTCTTCTCAGCGCTCAGGGCTCGCTGTCGATGCAGCCGTCGGAGCGGTCGCTGGTGATCACCGATCGTCCGGAGAACCTCTCTGCGATCGCGAGCGCGCTGGAGGAGTTCGACAGCGCACCGCGTCCGCTGAAGCTTTCGATCCGGCTGGTGATGGCCTCACGGACAGAGACCCCGTCGCGTATCGCCGACGAGCTGAGCGATGTTGCGCCGAAGCTGGCGATGCTCCGCTACAACTCCGTGGAGAGCCTCGGCCAGGCCGCCATCGAGAGCCGTGAAGGCGACGCCGGCGCCGTGGAACTGGCGAACGGATATCGCGCCGAGTTCCGTCTCGGCGAGTACGACCCGGCATCGAAGACGATCAGCATCCCGGATTTCAAACTCTCCAAGCAGCAGGACTCGCAAGTCAAAGAGCTGTACAAAGCGAGTTTGAATCTCAAAGTTGGCCAGACATTGATTCTCGCAGCGACCAGACAGGGACAGCGAGCCGTTGTCGTCGTGCTCTCTGCACGGAAGTAAACCTCGAACGCTTTTCTCCTCCACACACAAACAAACAGCGCGGCGCGTAGCCGCGCTGTTTGTTTGTGTGCGGGTGCTCGGGGGTCGGATGTCGGGGGTCGGACGCGAGATAGACGTTTTCGGCCCCGACATCCGACCCCGCGGGTTGAGGCAACGGCCTCAGGCCTTCATGGCCCGCTCGCGCCGCGTGGACAGATACGCGGCGACCTCGTCGACCGGGCGCGTGTTGAAGATGTGTTTTCCCGCCAGGCCGCCCTTCCGCGCCAGCCACGTGCCGCTGACCACGTGTGAGAGCTCGTTGATCGAATGCGCGTCGGGGTTGATGCAGAGCAGGACGCCGCGGTCTACGGCGCGCTTCACGAGCCGCCAGTCGAGCTCCAGGCGGTGGGGATTGCCGTTGATCTCGATCATGACGCCGCGCTCGGCAGCTCGGTCGAACACGCGGTCGAAGTCGATCGCGTATCCCTTTCGTTCAAGAAGCAGGCGGCCGGTGAGGTGGCCGAGGATGGTGACGAAGGGGTCATCGAGGGCGCGCAGCATGCGCGCTGTCATCTGCTGCTCGTCCATGCCGAAGCGGGAGTGAATCGAAGCGATGACGAAGTCGAATCGCGACAGCGTCTGCGGTCCGTAGTCGATCGCTCCGTCGTCGAGGATGTCAGCTTCCGTGCCCCGAAAAACGCGCATTGGCTCGACGGCGGCGCGTTCTCTGTCGATCTCGGCGTGCTGCCTCTCCAGGTCATCCAAAGCGAGACCGCGTGCGTAGTAGGCGTTCTGCGAATGATCGGAAATGCCCACGTACTCGAACCCGCGGTCCCGCGCCGCATCGAGCATGTCCCGAACGGTGTTGCGGCCGTCGGAGAAGGTCGTGTGGACGTGAAAGGTTCCCTTCAAGTCCGCCACGTCGACCAGCCGGGGACGCGTTTTCCGGCGCAGCATGTCGCCGTTCTCCCGCGTTTCCGGCTCGACGAAAGAAATGCCGGCGCACGCGAACAGATCGTGCTCGCTGTCGGCAGGCACGTGCCGACCGTTGCGGTACAGCTTGCGGTCGCGCAGCGCCCAGCCACCGTCCTCGATCTTCCTCGCGAACGCTTCGACAAACTCACGGCTGCCGGTCGTCACGAGCATCGCCGCACCAAGATCCTCAGCGGTCGTGAGATGAAGCAGCACCTCGATTCCGTCGCGTGCGAAGCCGCGCAGCCTCGTCTCGTCGATGGCTTCGAGACGGTCGACCACAGCGCGTTTCGTGATCGCCGCGATCGCTCGCTCCAGGTCGGCGGCGCAGACGACCACCTCGACGTTGTCTACGATCTCGAGCCGGCGCCGGACGCTGCCGGACACTTCCGCATCGCTGATCTCCGCGAGCTGGGCCAGCCGCGCGCGGACTGCTTCGCCGCTTTCGAGCGCCGCTGGAAGCAGGAACTGCGTCGTTCGCCGGCGCGCCATCTCGATTCCCTCGAGAATCTTCTGCTGTGTCTTTGCACCGAATCCGCGCAGCCGCGCAATCCGTCCGCTGCGAGCAGCAGTTTCGAGCTCGTCGAGACTGCCGATGCCGAACTCGCTGTAGAGCATCCCGATCTTCTTCAGGCCAAGCCCGGGCACGCGCAACAACTCGAAAATTCCGGGTGGATATTGAGCCCGCAGCTCCTCGAGATACTGCGAGCGCCCGCTCGCGACGAGCTCCTCGACGATCGCTCCCGTGGCCTTGCCGATACCGGGCACGCTTTGCAGCCCGCCGCGAGCGACCAGCTCCGCCGGCTCGCCGTCGAGCGCCTCGATGCTGCGTGCGGCCTTGTCGAATGCCCGGGACTTGAACGGATTCGACTCGCTCAGCTCGATGTAGCGGCCGATCTCGTCGAGCGTCCTGGCGATTGCCCACTTGTCCATCTCGGTACTCATCCGTTGCCCGTGCGGCACAGACAAGAGTGTCTGTGCCACAAGGACGCCTCACCGCAAGCGCAGCAGTGCGGCCCATGTGGCACAGACCTCTTGTCTGTGCCGCGCCTCTCTGGTTGCCAATACGCTGCGGTTCTATCATGCAGGTGATGCAAGCACGTGACCGCCTGGTCGTCGCGGCCGATCTCTCCTCGCGCGATGACATTCTCTCGCTGGTCGAGGAGCTCCGCGATGACGTCGGCGTCTTCAAGATCGGCCTTCAGGCCTTCGTCGCCAATGGCCCTGCGCTCGTTCGCGAAATCGTCGCTCTTGGTGTACGCATCTTTCTCGATCTGAAGATCCACGACATTCCGAACACGGCCCGGCATGCCGTGGCGGAAGCGGCATCGCTCGGCGCATCGATGTTGACGGTTCACGCTGCCGGCGGCGAGGCGATGCTGCGCGCTGCTGCCGAAGCAGCCGGCGGCGCGCTCGTCCTCGGCGTCACGATTCTGACGAGCTTGGACGAGGAGCAGTTGCAGCAGATCGGGTACGCGGCGCCACCCCTCGAAAGCGCGGTCAGACTCGCCCGCATCGCGCGCAGCGCAGCTCTCGGCGGCGTGGTCGCTTCTCCACACGAGATTCGCGCGATCCGCGAAGCCTGCGGGCCGGCGTTCGTCATTCTCACGCCCGGCATCCGTCCCGCCGGATCGGACAGCGGCGACCAGCGCAGGACCATGACTCCGGCCGAAGCCCTACGCGCTGGAGCCGACTACATCGTGGTGGGACGCCCGATCACCGGCGCGACCGCGCGCCGGGATGCGGCTGCCAGGATCGTCGCCGAAATGGAAAGGGCCGGCTGAGAGGCTGTGCCGGCCCTTGTGGCACAGGCACTCTTGCCTGTGCCGCTGGTGGGCGCAGACAAGAGTGTCTGCGCCGCATGACGATCAGTAGTGGATGGCCGACTGACGCCGGCGGGAGGCGCAATTCGATCCCGGCCCGGGGAAGTAGATGCGCTGGCTGGCGAACTGGCGGCGGTTGCCGGCCGAATCGGTCCCAACGGCGCGCATGATGTGCTCGCCGTTGACGATCGAATCGAGGTTCACGTTGATGCGCCACGTCGTTACCGGCGTTCTGGCGCTGACATCCGTACGCGGTAGCCCGCTGAGCGTCGCCGAGCCGAGGGACCCGGAGTCGAGGAACAGCTCCACGTTCGCGATTTTCTGCGCGCCCGTGATCCATCCGTGAATCTCCGCGCCATTGCAGCTCAGCTGACTGACGACATCGAGCTCGATCTTGCCAGCCATCTGTCCGCACGCGCCCCACGTCTGCAGGCCTGCCATTTCTCCGACCGTGTAGATGTACGGTCCGACTGTGAACGGATCCCACTTCACCTCGTCCGGCGCCGCGGCCGTGATCGTCTCGTAGATGCGGGGGTCAGAACCTTCGTACTGCGCCACGTCGAAATCAAAGACGTCGAAGGCGATCGTTCGCGCCGGTTTTCCGGTGAGCGGATCCCGCTCGTCCGCCATCATGATCAGGCGGCCGCCGTTGTCGTCGTACGTCCCCTCGGGATGAAAGACGACCGTATTGCTGCGGTCGATCTGAAGCGAGGCCGAAAGTGTATGCATCAGGTACGGCGTGAACTGACCCGTCAACGAGAAGGTGTATGTGATCACCGAATAGTCGTCGCCGACACCGATGAGGTTCGAGCCGTTGCTGACGAGGAAGGTCCCGGGGTGGTTGGAGGAGCCGACGGCGAACGGATAGAAAGGATTGCTCACGTTGTATGACGCCGTGCCCTTGATCGCGGTCGCCACCAGGAACCCGTTGTTGAAGGCGATGTCGTTGAATCCGAGCAGATACGATTCCGTGTTCGGAGCGCGGGTGCTGATGGAGGCGGTGCGCACCGGCGAGTTCAGGTTCGTGATGTCGAACAGGTCGATGTTCGTGTAGCAGGAAACCGTCCCGTTCGCGCGGCAGGGCATATCGGTCGCCGGATAGAGCGCCGCAAGGACGTTGCCGTTCACGGCCAGCCTGCGATAGTGCAGGCCGGAAGTGCGTGAGACGAGCAGCGGCGCGATGCCGCCGGCGCGCACGTTGCGCAGGTCGTAAATCTCCAGTCCCGCCTCGCTGCTCACGAACAGATAGCCGCCCGTGGTCTCGGCTCTGAAGGTGACGCCGCCGTTGGTCTCGCGGGCGCCCAGCGAACCGATGAAGTCCTGACGCGCGACCTGCAGGTCGCCGATGTCGTTGATGCTGTAGGTCGTCAGCGTCTGCCCGCGCAAGGCGAACACCTGCTGGCCGGAGCGGAACGTCGCGTGCGGCGACAGGCTGAAGTCAGATGCCGGTGGATCGGTGGCCACCAGCGACAGAGGACAATCTGCCTGAAGGTGATTTGCCAGCAGGATTGGAGCGGTCAGCAGGACGATGACCCCCAGGGCGACCCGAGAAAAAACGCGCATAAAGCCTCCCAATAACCACACCCGTTAACGCCCGCCGGCTTCCGGTTGCCACGGTACCGTCGCGCGCAGCGTCTTCTTGAAGTTTCGGTCGGAAACTGCGCCGGATACGCCTGCGCAGCGCCGCTCCAAAGAGCAAATTCGGATTCGTCTTGGCGCTAACTATGAATCAAATGAGGAGCTTTTGCAAGATTGGAGGGCCCAGGCGCGCGTCGTATCATCTGCGCACCGGCCTCATAGCGATCGGCCGTGGAAACACGACCGCCGCTTTCCGTGTTGGGGGAAGGGAAATATGCTCGACGGTCATGTGCTGGTTCTGAATCGGGTCTTTCAAGCCGTTCAGATCACGTCCGTCCGCCGCGCCTTCACCCTCCTGTACAAGGGTCACGTTCGCGCCGTCGACTCCGAGTACCGGACGTATGACTTCGTCAACTGGGCCGACATCCCGGTCCAGCCCACTGATCACTACGTCAGGACGCCCACCCGCAACATCCTCATCCCGCACGTGGTGCAACTGCTTTCGTTCGACCGGCTGCCGCGGCAGGAGGTGAAGTTCTCGCGTGGCAACATCTACTTGCGCGACCACAATCGCTGCCAGTACTGCGGCCGCAAGTTCGCCGTTTCCGAGCTCTCGCTCGACCACGTTGTGCCGATCTCGAGGGGAGGCAAGTCGACCTGGGACAACGTCGTCTGCGCCTGCCTGCCATGCAACGTCCGGAAGGGCAACAAGCTTATAGGCGAGAGTGAGATACGCCTCATCCGACAGCCGGTTCGCCCGAGGTGGCACCCGCTTCACCGCATCCAGGGACACAACTTCCCGGAAGTCTGGAAGAACTTCCTCGACGAGGCGTACTGGAACGTCGAACTGAACCCCTGACCCCCCGCCCGGTTGCTGAGTTGCTCAGTTGCTGAGTTCAGTCGGGTCCGAGTTCGTGGCGGTCGCAGGGGCGGAAGGCGGTACGCTGCCGAAACTGAGCAACTGAGCAACTGAGTAACTGAGCAACTCAGTAACTGGGCGGTTGGGTGGCAGCCACGTCCTCGAGCTCTTCGCCCGGATTCACGAAGCGGTTGACGGCGATGCCGTACTGTTTCTCGTACAGCGCCCGATAGCGGCCGCCCAGCAGCATCAGCTCGGCGTGCGTGCCGCGCTCGGAGATCTGGCCGTTTTCCAGCACCAGGATCTGGTCGGCGCGGCGGATCGTGGAGAGGCGGTGCGCGATGATGAACGTCGTGCGGTCCTTCATCAGCGCAGTCAGCCCGTCCTGGATCAGCGCTTCGCTCTCGCTGTCGAGCGACGAGGTGGCTTCGTCGAGAATGAGGATGCGCGGGTCGGCCACGATGGCACGGGCGATGGCCACGCGCTGCTTCTGGCCACCTGAGAGGCGCACGCCGCGCTCTCCGACGACGGTCTCGTACTTGTCGTCGAACGCCTGTGCAAACTCGTCGACGTGCGCGATCTGGGCGGCGCGCATGATCTCCTGGCGCGACGCGTGAGGATTTCCGAGGGCGATGTTCGAGTAGATCGTGTCAGCGAAGAGAAACGAATCCTGCGGGACGATGCCGAGATTGCTGCGGTAATCGCCGAGCCGGATGGTGTCGAGATTCCGTCCGTCCACGAGAATCGCTCCGCTGGTGGGGCGGTGAAAGGCGGCCACCAGCGCGACCAGCGTGCTCTTGCCCGATCCGGACGGGCCGACCAGCGCGACCGACTGCCCGGCGTGTGCGACGAGATTGACCTGCTTCAGCACCGGAACTCCCGCGGTGTACTCGAATGTCACCTCGCGGAACTCCACCTCGCCGCGCACGGCGGGCATCTCGCTCTTGGCCGGATCGGCGGCGTCTTCGGTGATTTCCGCGAAAATCTCGCGCATGCGCTCCAGTCCCGCGAATGCTTCCGACAACTGCGTGCCGATGGACACGATCTGCACGATGGGCACGACGACCAGACCGAGGTAGAGCATGAACGACACGAGGCTGCCGATGGTCATCCGTCCGGCGATCACTTCCCGGCCTCCCACGATGAGCACGGCGATACCCACCACCCCGGTCAGCAGCGACGTCATGGCGCCGACGCCGGAGATCGTGCGCATGGTGGCCATCACATTTCGGAAGAGATCATGGGCGTTGTGCGCGAAGACGCGCGATTCGCGGCGCTCGGCGCGATAGGCCTTGACCACGCGGATTCCGGAAAAGTTCTCGTTCAACCGTCCGGTGATGGTCGCATTCAGCTCGCTTCGTTTCCTGAAGATCGGCCGGATGGTGTTGAAGGCGTAGTACAGGACCACCATGAACACGATCACCACGGCCAGGATGATCGAGGCCAGTCTGGCGCTGTAGTGGAAGAGGATGGCGATGGCGATGGTGGCGGTGATCAGCCCGCCGAACATCTGCACCAGGCCGGTGCCCACGAGATTGCGGATGCCTTCCGCGTCGTTCATGACCCGGGAGACCAGCGCGCCGGTCTTCGTGGCGTCGAAGTAGCCGATGGGGAGCCGCTGCACGTGTTCCTGCAGCCGTATGCGCAATTGTGTGATCGACCGCTGCGCCGCGATGCCGAGGATTTGAGCCAGCGAGTAATCGGTGACCGAGGAGAGAATCGCTGCGGTACCGCCGACGGCCACCAGCTTCCAGAGCATCTGGTGGTTGCCCTTGGTGATGACGTCGTCGATGAGGTACTTCGTGATTCCAGGCAGGACGATTCCGGACAGCCGGTTCACCAGCATCAGCGGCAGGCCGAGAAGCAGGCGCTGCCGCGCACGCCAGACGATGGCGGCCGCTTCGCGAAGAGTTTCGCGAAAACTGTGCTTGCGTTCGGGTGCCGGTTTCGACATCGGGAGATTCTAGTGGAGTGATCAGTGATCAGTGAGTCCTGAGTCCTGAGTCCTGAGTCCTGAGTCCTGAGTCCTGAGTCCTGAGTCCTGAGTCCTGAGTCCTGAGTCCTGAGTCCTGAGTCCTGAGTGTCGGCTCCGTTGCGAAGTGGCCCGTCCATGATCGCTGACACTACCCACTGATCACTC
>JADGOA010000285.1 GCA_017883215.1 Thermoanaerobaculia bacterium
CTCGCCGACACGAGCGACGCCATCACCACTCACTTCTTCCAGTCGATGACTCTCGGCGTGCGCACCAAGAGCGACCGCACGCCGGTGTCCGAAGCCGACGAAGCGGTGGAGCGCGCCATTCGGGAGCGTCTGGCACGCGAGCGCCCCGACGACGGAATCGTCGGCGAAGAATTCGGCGCGTCCGACGGCGCACGGCGCTGGATCATCGACCCCATAGACGCCACCAGGAACTACATCCGCGGCATCCCGGTCTTCGCCACGCTCATCGGGCTCGAGAGCGAGGGGCGCATCGTCGCCGGCGTCGTCTCCGCCCCGGGCATGGCGCGGCGATGGTGGGCCATGGCGGGCGAAGGGGCGTATTGCAACGGCCGGCGCATTCACGTTTCCGCCGTCTCGAGGATCGCCGACGCTCACCTGTCGTACGACAGCATCACCGACTTCGACAAAGCGGCGATGGGCGAGCGGTTTCTCGCCCTGGCCCGCAGCTGCAGCAGAACGCGCGCCTTCGGCGATTTCTGGTCCTACATGCTGGTCGCCGAAGGTGCAATCGACATCGCCGTCGAGCCGGAAGTGGCGTACTGGGACATGGCTCCGATCTCGATCATCGTCGATGAGGCGGGCGGCAGATTCACCGATCTGAACGGCAATCCCCGCGCCGACGGAGGCAGCGGCGTGGCCACGAACGGGGTGCTGCATGGAGAGGTGCTGCGGGCGTTGAGTGAATGAGGTACCGGTGGTCGGTGCTCGGTGCTCGGTGCTCGGTGCTCGGAGGTCAGGCCCGACCCCGCCCCCCGAGCACCGACCACCGAGCACCATCGTTTACCATCCGCACCATGAACGAAGACGTCATGGTCCTGAACACCTCGGACCTCGCGCCGTACATCGCGGGGCGCGCGTTCGACGTCATCCGCGACGACACGGATGCCATCCTCCAGCTGATCACGGCGAAGCACTTCTTCATCCCGCGGGGGGTGGCCGAGGTCTCGCCGCAGTACCGGCAGATCATCCCGTACGTCGTCGTAACCCACGGCGGCGACGTGTTCACCCTGCGGCGGACGAAGAAGCAGAACGAGGCGCGGCTGCACGACAAGATCTCGATCGGCATCGGCGGCCACATCAACCCGGGCCACGATGTGATGGCAGGCCTCCGCAAAGAGCTCGACGAAGAGGTCGCCGTGGACGAGCCGTTCGATCTCCGTTTCGCCGGCATTCTCAACGACGAGTCGACGGAAGTCAGCCGCGTTCACCTCGGCGCCGTCTACGTCCTGCGCGCGCCGAACGCGAATGTGACCGTGCGCGAGACCGAAAAGATGATCGGCTCGTGGGTCGCCCGCGCCGACCTCGCCTCGATGCGCGAGGCCATGGAGAGCTGGTCCCAGATCGTGTACGACCAGGTCGTCGCGGTCTAGACACGTGGGGCATGTGTCATCCTCGAAACAGCGAGTAGCGAGTAGGGGCTGACGCTAACCGCACCCGCCGTACCCCTACTCGCTACTCGCTACTCGCTGACGATGAAGGAGCCACCATGCACCATCTGTTGCCTGACATGTTCTCGCTGCCGATCCCGCTGCTCGAAAAGATTCTGCGGTCGATCCTGGTCTACATCGCGCTGGTCGTGCTGCTTCGCCTGTTCGGCAAACGCGAGCTCGCGCAGCTCAATCCGTTCGACCTCGTCGTGCTGTTGACGTTGTCGAACACCGTGCAGAACGCGATCATCGGTGATGACACCTCCGTCGCCGGGGGAGTCATCGGCGCCATGACGCTGCTCGTAACGAACTATCTCGTGGTCCGCTTCCTCTTCCGTCACCGCCGGCTCGATCAGCTGTTCGCGGGGCGGCCATCGCAACTCATGGAGGGCGGGAAGGTCGACAAAAGAGAGCTGGCGCGAGAGATGTTGACGGTCTCCGAGCTCGAGATCGTGGCGCAGCGGCAGGGCTTCGACTCTCTTCAGGAGGCCGACAGCTGCGTGCTCGAGCCCGGCGGGACGTTCGTCTTCCGCCGAAAAGGGCCGTCGAGTGACGAGCAACAACACAGCGCCGTCACCGCGCGCCTCGACGCGATCATGTCCGAGTTGCACGCGCTGCGCGAGCGGGTGGAGGCGCGGGGATAGGAGCGAAAGTACTGAGTCCTGAGTCGAACGCACTCAGTACTCAGCACTTTGATGTCGTCGTCGCTGTTGCGGTTCGCCATAATGCGGTCGATGGTGCAAACGGCGCTCCCGATCGACGCCCACGTCGGTTCGATCGTCGAGTCCGTGCGCCGCGACCGATTCGCGGTCGTGGTGGCTCCCCCCGGATCGGGAAAGACGACGCGCATCCCTCCCGCCCTGACGGCCATCGGCCGGACGATCCTCCTGCAGCCCCGCCGTGTCGCCGCCCGCGCCCTGGCCCGGCGCATTGCGCACGAGCAGCGGTGGACGATCGGCCAGGAGATCGGATGGCAGATCCGGTTCGAGCGGCGGTTTTCCGCCGACACCCGGCTCCTCGTCGCCACCGAGGGGATTCTCACCGCGCGGCTGCAGCGCGATCCGCTGCTGAGCGACTTCGGCGTGGTGGTGCTCGACGAGTTCCACGAGCGGAGCATCCACGCTGATCTCGCGCTGGCGCTCGTCAAGGAAGCGGCCGCCTCGCGCGACGACCTCTGCGTCGTCGTGATGTCAGCCACCATGGACGCCTCCGCCGTCGCTGCCTACCTGGACAGGGAAGTCACCCCTCTCCCCGCGGGAGAGGGTGGCCGCACGCCGGAGCGAAGCGAAGGCGCGCGGCCGGGTGAGGGGCGCGGCAAACCCAGAGTCCGCATCTTCGACGTAGCCGCGCCGCGCTACCCGATCGACACCCGGTACCGCCCCGGCTGGACGGTCGCCGAAGCCGTTCGCGAAGCGTTGCCGACTGCAAAGGGCGACATCCTCTGCTTCCTTCCGGGCGTGCGCGAGATCGAACGGGCGCGCGGCGAGCTCTCCGCGGTCGACGCCGTCGTCCTCCCGCTCCACGGCACCCTCGATGTCGACGAGCAGGAGCGTGCCATCACGCCGGCCGCACGACGCAAGGTGATCCTGGCGACGAACGTCGCTGAAACCTCGCTGACGGTGGAAGGCGTGACGGACGTGATCGACTCCGGCACGCACAAGATCCTCCGCTTCGACGCCTCGACCGGAGTCGACCACCTCCTCACCGAGCGCATCTCCCTCGACTCCGCCGATCAGCGCGCCGGGCGGGCCGGGCGTACCAGGCCCGGCCGCGCTACCCGGCTGTGGGACGAGCGCGACATCCTCCGCCCGCACCGCGAGCCGGAAGTGCGGCGCGTGGATCTGGCCGGAACGCTGCTCGACATCATCGCCTGGGGCGGCGATCCGGAGACGTTCGACTGGTTCGAGCGCCCCCCGCAGGAGCGGATCGACGCCGCCCTGGAACTGCTGCTGATGTTAGGCGCGATCGAGCTCGGCGCGGCGACCGCTGTGGCACAGACAAGAGTGTCTGTGCCACATACTCTTGGTTCCTGTGGCACAGACACTCCTGTCTGTGCCCCTGGCCGCGCATCCGAGCGCAGCGAGGAAGCACGGCCGGGTGAGGGGCCTGCCTGTCGCGCAAAGCCCAGAGTCACGAAGCTCGGGGACGACATCCGCCGCCTGCCGCTCCACCCGCGCCTGGCCCGCCTGGTGATCGAGGCCCGCGGCGCCGGCCTGGCCGTGGCCATCGCCGCAGCGCTCTCCGAGGGAATCCGGCTCACGAGCTCCGCCACGACCCGCTCCGACGCCTTCGCGCTGGCCGACGCAGCGCCGCCTCACATCGTGCGAGAGCTCTCCGCCGCCGTCCGACGCGTCCTCGGTTCCCGTTTGAGTCAACATGTTGATGATTTCGCCGTTCTGACCGCCATTCTGGCCGCCTATCCCGATCGCGTGGCCCGGCGGCGCGAGCCCCGCTCCGAGCGCCTCCTCCTCTCCAGCGGCACCGGCGCCACCCTGGCCCGCGAGAGCGGCGTCCGCGAAGGAGAGTTTCTCGTCGCTCTCGAGCTCGCCGGCAGCGGCTCCGGTGAGGCGCTCGTGCGCATGGCCAGCTTCGTCGAACGAGACTGGCTCACCCCCACCCATCGCGAAAAGATCCATCTCCTCGCCGGCGGCCGGGTCCGCGCGGTGGAGCGGAGCTGGTACGGCGCGATCCTCCTCCACGAGCAGTCTGTCCCGGCGGACCCTGAGGAGTCGCGCCACATACTCGCTCGCGAAATGCGCTCGCAGATCGACGCCCAGCTGGCAAACCGCGTCGCCTTCGCCGGCATCGAGGTCGATTGGGACACCGTTCTCGAGCACGCGGCCGCCGCGCACAAACGGGCGAACGATCCCGATCTCCTCGCCTTCTTCCCGTTCGACCTCCGCAGGAAGCTCGATCAGCTCGCCCCCGCGACCTGCCCGCTTCCCAGCGGCCGCACGGCGCGCCTCGAATACCGCGGCGACGGCACTCTCTTCGCCGCCGTGAAGCTGCAGGAGCTCTTCGGCCTCGGCGAGACCCCCACAATCGGACCGAAGAAGACGCCGATCACCTTTGAGCTCCTCGCGCCGAACGGCCGCCCCGTCCAGGTCACGCGCGACCTCCGCAGCTTCTGGAACAAGACCTACGCCGAAGTGAGGAAGGAGCTGCGAGCGCGCTACCCGAAGCATCCCTGGCCCGAGGATCCGTGGAGCGCGACGCCGACTCACCGGACCAGGCGACGGTGAGCGGGGCGGCGGCGGACGAGTGTCATCCTGAGCGGGCGAACGGCGCCGACGCCGCTGGAGCGGAAGTGACACTGTCATTCCGAGCCGGCGGAACCCCGGAGGGGTGAAGCGCGGCGAGGAATCCCCCGCCACCCCGGGAGTGCGGGGG
>JADGOA010000286.1 GCA_017883215.1 Thermoanaerobaculia bacterium
ACGCGGTCAGGGAAGTCGCGCCACATCGCGACGCAGCCGAGGCCTTCGTGCAGAAACACGATGGTGGGCGCCTGGCCGGGCGGAGGTCCGATCCAGCGATACTCGAGACCGGCGCCGAGGATCTCAGCTCTTTGGGCCACGCTGCGCGGCACCTGCCAGGAGTCGCTCCGTGCTGATGATGGCGCGCCGGTGCGTTCCGCGACCGATCTCGCCGGCGTCGTCCGCAGCGGAGACTTCGAAGACAAAGAGCTTCCCCTCGCGACCGACGAACTTCGCGGTCGCGGTGACGCTACCGCCCGGCGGCGTGGCCGCGGTGTGCTTGATGTCCATCGTGACGCCGACCGAGAGCTCCCCTTCGCGCAGTTGCGGACTGAGAAGACGGGCCGCGGCGACCTCCATCAGCGCGACCATGCGCGATGTCGCAAAGACGGCAGGAAAGGCCTCCGCGGTCTCGATCTCGAGATTGCTGGCCAGATCCAACGGCCTGACGGTGAGATGCGCGGTGGCAGTGGATTCGATCGCAAGTTCAGTCATGTCGACGTCTCGATGCTCAGGAGCTTCGGCCCCTGCTTGATGGCGAATGAACCATCGACGGTTTCCCAGATCCATCCGGAATACCCGTAGCCGCCGACGGCCTTGGTGACCAGCGCCCCCCGCCACGACTGACTGCGCGGCTGGTTCAACGCAATCGTTCCGAATTTTCCGAAAGTGTATCCCGGGACTGGGTGGCAGTAGCTTTCGCCCACCAGTTCATCTGCCGCCTCTTTGGCTTCCTTGCCACCGAAGAGTGCGGCGCGCAGCCCGTACCTGTTGTTCTTCGCCCGGGCCACGACTTCGTCCTTCGTCTCGAACGGGCTCGTGAACGCGACCGGCCCGAACACCTCTTGCTGCATGCCGAGCATCGCGTCGGTAGCGTCGCGGACGATCGTCGGCTGGATCAGATTGCCGTCGATGTCTCCACCCTGAATGATCTTCGCCCCCCTCTTCACCGCATCGCGGAGCTGCTCGCGGATACGGTTCACAGCGAGCGTGCTGGCAACGGGCGAAACGTCGGTCCGCACGTCCTCCGGAGCACCAACTACGAGCGCTCGTACCCGCGCCTGGAACTCCTGCAGGAATTCGTCGTACACCGAACGATGGATGAAGATGCGCTTCGGTGCGACGCATGTCTGCCCCGAGTAGTAGAACTTCGACGCGACGAGGTCTTTCATCGCCATGTCCAGATCGGCATCTTCAAAGACGATGAACGGATCCTGCCCCGGTCCTTCGAAGACGAGCTTCTTCCCGCTTCGCCGGACCGCCTCCTCGTATGGAAGGACGTTCTCATCCGACCCGAAGACGACAATCGAGGAGACGTCGGGAGCCTTCAGTGCGCGCTCGAGAAAATCCTTCCCCTTCTCGCGCGAGAAGTGAATGGCGTCACCGAAGATCGGCTTGTAGATCGACTCGGTCAGCGCCGAAAGGCTCGACCCCTTCGAGGAGAACTTGACGTCGACGCGGTTCCCCACCATGTAAATCGACGTGATCGCGGTGTTGAGCCACGTGCTGCCGTTGTAGGAGAGCATCAGCGCGACCGACGAGCCGTCGCCGCCGAGAGGACGCCGTCCTTCCAGGACCGGCTGCGCTTCGGCGAACATTTTGAGGCGGTCGACCGACACGTCGACTTCCGCCGCAATGTCTTTCACGGTGAACTGGATGTCATGGACCGCCGCGGCGACGATCTCGTCGCGGTGCTTTCGCAGACTCTCGGCAAGCTGCAGCAGCTTGCCGTACCGTACCGAGAAGGCTGACGCCCGGCGCCCCTCCCGCGCGTGTGTCACTTTCATCGTATTGTGCCGGAGGCGGGGGGCGGGAAGGGTCGCACTTCCCGCCCAGAGAGTCGATCAGCTCAGGCCGTCCCCTCCTTGTCGCGCAACAAGCGTCGGAGCAGTTTCCCTGCCAGCGTGCGCGGAAGTTCGGTGGTAAACGAGACCTCGCGCGGGAGCTTGTAGATCGCGACGTGCTCGCGGCAGTTGTTGATGATCTCCAGTTTCAGGTCGTCGCTTGGTGCAAAGCCGGGCTTGAGAACGACGAACGCCTTCACGTTCTGTCCGCGAATGGCGTCGGGAACGCCGATCACGCCGCAATCCGCAACCGCCGGATGCTTGAGAACGGCGTATTCGACTTCCTCAGGTCCGATGCGGTAGCCGGAGCTCTTGATGAGCTCCTCCTGCCGCGACACGAAGCTGATGTAGCCGTCTTCGTCCATCGTGACGAAGTCCCCCACCAGCACCCATCCCTCGCGAAGGATGGACTTCTGCTTCGCGAGCATCGAGCCGTTGTCTTCGTACGGACGCCAGTAGAGGGTGCCGGTCGGTCCGCGGGCGTAGAGCCTGCCGAGCTCGCCCGTTTTGGCGACGTTCCCCTCCTCCGTGATCACCTGGACCTCGTAACCGGGGACCGCTGTACCGATTGCGCCAGGCTTCACTTTGCGGGTCACCACGCTGGAGATGAAGACGTACATCATCTCGGTCGTGCCGAGCCCCTCGTAGATCTCCTGATTGAACTTCGCCTTCCAGTCGAGATACGTTTTCGCCGTCAGCGACTCGCCACCGCCGGTCAGCACACGCAGAGTGGAGAGGTCGTACTTTTTCTCCGCGTCCGGTACTTCGAGCATCTTGCGATACGCCGTCGGAAGGGCGCTGAGGATCGTGACCTTGTGGTTCTGAATGGTTTCGAACAGTCCCTGGGGAGTGAATTTCGGGATCAGCGACGCCGCCGCGCCGAAGCGATACGGAATCGTCGCCACGGTCGAGTAACCGCCGGCGAGCGAGATCGGAGCGGGGCCGCAGATGATGTCATTAGGCTGAACGTCCCACCCGTACTTGCCGAACGTGTCGGGAACGATCAGCGCCTCTTCCATGTAGTGCGCCGTGCCTTTCGGCAAACCTGTCGTACCCGACGTGTACAGCAGGACGGAAACGGCCGTTCGCGGGCGACGCACGGGCGCCAGAACCGGTGACTCGTCGGCCGTCAACTCCTCATACGAGAGGAGTCCCTGGGCTTTGAGCTCGTCGGGCTGGCCGCCGAAGACGACGATGTGGTTCACGGTCTTGAGATTCGGCCGCGCCTTCATCACCGCCTCGAGGAACGCATTCGCCACCACCATCACCTTCGCTTCGGCGTTGTTGGCGATGTGCGCGATCTCGTTCGGCGAGAGCATGTGCGACGTCGGGACGAACACCGCCCCCAGCCGGAGCGCACCAAAGTTCGTGAAGAGGGCTGGAAGAACGGTGGGTGAGCGAAGAATGACGCGGTCAGTCTCCTCGACCCCCAGCTTCTTCAACGCATTGCCGATCTTGTTCGAGGCGCCGAGCAGTTGCTTGTAGGTGATGACCTTGTCGGCGAACAGAATGGCCGGACTGTCACCGCGTCCTGCCGCGATCTGCTTATCGAGCAGCTCCTCGGTGCTGTTGAGAGGATCGGGGTAATGCTCGAACTCCTCCAGATTGTAGATGCGATCGGGCTGCAATTCCTTCGGGGGTAAATAGTCCGCCGGAATGGTGCTCACCGGTCCTCCTCGTCCTCGGTCGCCGGCAGCTTGGACAGATCTTTGGCTAAGTCGTCGAGAGCTTTCTCGCATCCGACGAGTCCGCCCCGGCCCTGATCCTGCCGCGGGTAGGCGTCGGTGGGGTAACGGTCCTTGGGATCACCAAAGACGAGGACTGCGGGTGTCGCGCGGCCGAAGTCGGTCTCGAGCGCGCCCTTCATGCCAAAGACAGCCCGCACTGTTGCGGGAGGACCGGTCAAGGCCGAGTGGTAGAAGCGAAACACGTCCTCGACGTCGGCTACATCGATCGCCTCGGCGTCCACGCCCCGGCTCTTCAGCGTCTTGATCTTCTCGACACAGGCCGCGATGTTGCACGGGTACTGCTCACCCGGCTTTGCTTTACTGGAATAGTAGAACTTGACTTTCATGCTCTCTCCTCATCAAAAATCCATGGGGCAGTGCACTTGGAATTCTGTTTCGAAGTAGGCATCCCCCAGCCACTCGGCGATGTGGACGCGGTGCTCCCCCAGGAGATTGAAATCCACATCGAACTCCAGGCAGACGATATGCCGCTCCTCCCCATCAAAGAAGCGGACCGCGAAACGCCCGGCTTCGACCCGTGGTGCGTCGATGACTCGAAGCCCCTCGAAGCCGAAGCCGGCCCGATGCATCACATCTTCGATTTCGTGGGTGGTACCCCCGATCTGGACAGCCGACTCTCCGGACCAGAGTGGCCCGTATCGCCGCTCAAACTCCTCACGGGGGTTCGCCACGCCACGTCCTGCTAAGCCTTCTTGACCGGGGGCTTCGGACACTCGCCCTCCAACCCGCCGATGGGAACCATCACGGTAAACGGCCATGCACGCGCCTTACAGTAGCCGAGGTACGCCCTCAGGATGTTGGGGTCCAGCGCCGGCTCGAAATAGTCGCAGCACTTGTAGGTCGATGTTTCTTTTCCCTTCTCTTTTTCTGCCACGTCTAATCTCCTCTCAGGCCTTGCGAAGGTCCACGATGAACTTGGGTCGGCTTCCCACGAGATCTTCCTTCTTGAGGCGGCTGCCGCTGACCGGCTTGCCCCGGAGGCTTTTCGTGATCTGCTTCTGCTGGCCGGTGAAGGGATCGGGCCGCGACTGCGGGGCCGGGCGAATCTTTCCTTCCCCGGTGACGGCGCCGCCGTTCTTGTCCTCGGCGTAGCCCGGCAGCAGATCAGCCTTTCCGGTGGTGGCCGTCGGTCCGCTCACCTCCTGGCCATTGACGAACTTCACGGCATAGAGGGCGTCGCAACTGGCGCACTTCGTATTGCCGCTGAAGTTCCAGAACGGA
>JADGOA010000287.1 GCA_017883215.1 Thermoanaerobaculia bacterium
ACCTCTTCTGAGAGCCCCTGCACGCTGCCCGCTCTCACCCCGGCAGTTTAACCGAGAAAACGCGCTCGAAATTTGAGGTGGTCACGGCGGCAACCTCCTTCACGGGCCGCTGCCACAGCGAGGCCAGGAGCTCGGCAACTTTGACGACGAACGCCGGTTCGTTGTCGCGGCCTCGAAATGGTACGGGAGCGAGGAACGGCGTGTCCGTCTCGATCAGGACCCGGTCGCGCGGCAGCGCCCGTGCGACTTCGCGGAGAGGATCGGCGTTGCGGAAGGTGACGATCCCGGAGAACGAGATGACGTATCCGTAGTCGACCAGCGTTCGGGCGACCTCGAGCGATTCGGTGTACGAGTGCAGGATCCCGCGGACTCCTTTCGCTTCTTCGCTGCCGAGGAGGTCCACCAGGTCGGCCGTCGATTCGCGGTTGTGGATGATCAGCGGCAGGTCGAGCTTCTTCGCCAGCGCGACGTGGCGCATGAAGACCTCCCGCTGCGTCTCCCTCGGGGAATGCATGTAGTGGTAGTCGAGGCCGGCCTCGCCGATGGCCACGACGCGCGGCTCGCTGGCCAGCCGCTCGATCTCGGCGAATGCGGCGTCGTCACAGTCCTTCGCTTCATGAGGATGAAAACCGACGGCGGACCAGACGTCGTCGTACAGCTGGCCCAGGGCCACCGCCAGCGGCGCGTCTTCGAGCTTTGTTGCCGGGACGACGAATCCGCGAACGCCCTCAGCGTGTGCGCGGCTGCGCGTTTCGCCGGCATCGGCCATCGTCAGATGGCAGTGGGAGTCGGTGAAGATCATGGCGTGGAGTGCGGACGTCCTCGTCCGCCGCGATCGGACGTCCTCGTCCGATCGTTTTCTGTCGTCAAGGACCGCCGGACGGGGACGTCCGGCGGATGCGGACGAGGACGTCCGCACTCCCGGATCAGCACTTCTCCACCAGCATCGCGATTCCCATTCCTCCGGAAATGCACAGCGTGGCCAGGCCCAGCTTTTTTTCCCTCGCCGCGAGCGCGTGCATCAGGGTCGTCGTGATGCGCGCGCCGGTGCAGCCGATCGGATGGCCGAGGGCGATCGCGCCGCCGTGGACGTTCAAGCGGCTGTGGTCGAGGTGCAGCTCGCGATCGCACGCCAGCACCTGCGCGGCGAAGGCTTCGTTCAACTCGATGAGGTCGATGTCCTCGAGCGCCACACCGCACTCCGCCAGGAGCTTCCGCGTCGCCGGCACGGGGCCCATACCCATGATCTTGGGATCGACGCCAGCCTGCGCGTATCCCACGAGACGCGCCATCGGTTTGAGGCCGTGCCTGGCGACGGCTGTGCCGCTCGCCACGAGCATGCTCGACGCGCCGTCGGTCACGCCGGACGAATTTCCCGCGTGCACCGTGCCGTTCTTCCGGAAGACCGAAGGCAGCTTCGCAAGAGAGTCGAGATCGGCGTCGAAGCGTGGATGCTCGTCTCTATCGACGACGGTCGCTCCCTTTCTCCCTTCCACGCTCACGGGAACGATCTCGCTGTCGAAACGCCTTTCTTCATACGCGCGCGCTGTCTTTGCCTGCGATTCGACGGCGAAGCGATCCTGATCCTCACGCGAGATGCCGTACTGGTCGGCGAGTCTCTCCGCCGTTGCGCCCATGAGCTCCTCGGCCAGCGGACACATGAAACCGTCGCGGTACATGCCGTCGATCAGCTCGCCGTCCCCCATGCGCAGTCCCCAGCGGGCGCGCAGAAGGAAGTACGGGGTGTTGGACATCGATTCCGTGCCGCCGACCAGGGCCATCTCGATCTCGCCGAGGCGGATCTGGTCTGCTGCGTTCATGATCGAGCGCAGGCCGGAGCCGCAAGCCTGATTGACCGTGTATGCCGGCACCTCAGGACGAAGTCCGCTCTTGATCGAGATCTGTCGCGCCGGGTTCGGACCCACTGACGCCTGCCGCGAGTTGCCGAAGATCACCTCGTCGATGGCGGCCGGATCGATGCCGCTTCGCTGCAGCGTCGCCTGCGCCGATGCGACCCCGAGCTGGACTGCGGTCAGCGACGACAGTCCTCCACCGAATTTGCCGATCGGCGTGCGCACCGCGGCAGCGAGAAAAACGTCTTCCTTCAATTTGGCCATCAGAGCTCACTTCTCCTCACCGCTGCGCCGCCGGCCGGCTCACGGCGCGGAGATCCTTCCCTCCAGCAACGCGATCACGGTGTCGTGATACGTGTCGACCGCAGCGATCAATTCCTTTTTCGAGATCCGCTCGTTCGGACCGTGGGCATCGAGGATCGAACCGGGGCCGAACAACAGCGGCCGGCCGAGCAGCCGGAGATGCGGCACGTCGGTGTTGAACGAGACGATCACCGACTCAGCTCCCTGAGGCACGACCATCTGCTGCGGTGGATTACCGTGGCTGCGGACGATCGTGCCGCCATGCCGCGTCACCAGCTCAGCGAGCTTTTCATGAATCTCGTCGGGATGCTTGACCGTGCGGAAGATCATCTCGCACTCCGCCGTCGCCGGGATGATGTTTGGCTTTTCGCCGCCGCGGACAACGCCGACGTTCACGGTCGATTCGCCCAGAACGTCGTCGCGACCCCAGTCAGCAGCGTTGATCTCCGCGATGGCCGCAACCATTTTGTTGATCGCTGAATCGCCAAGGTGGGGGTAGGCCGAATGAGCAGCAACTCCTTCGAAGCGCAGCAGGGACGTGAATGCGCCCTTCGTGGCGCGCGCGAACTTTGATTCGGTCGGCTCGCCGACCAGAACGAACTCCGACCCGAGGTCCGCGAAGGCCGCGTTTGCGCTCTTCGCTCCGATGGAGTCGGTCTCCTCCCCCACCACGAAGAGGAATGCGAAATCGGTGACGTTCCCGTCGAGCAGCCGCTGCCCGGCCGCAATCATCGCGGCGATCACGCCTTTCGTATCGCTGGCACCGCGTCCGAAGACGTACTCGTCGTCTTCGCGCGAGGCGAACCACGGCGGGACCGTGTCGGTATGCGAGTTGATGAGCACCCTGGGACGGCCGCCCGCCGTGGCGAAGACGTTGAAGCGTCCTTTGGCCACCAGCTGTGTGCGCGTCGTGAAGCCGAGTCGCGACAACTCGTCATCGAGAAAGTCGCCGATGGCCCCTTCGTTCTCGGTCGTGGAGGGGATATCGATGAGCTGCCGCGCCAGCGCGATCGGGTCGAGCATCGGGGCGGCGATTGTAGCGAGTGATGAGCGCGGATGGCGAATGAAGGTTACGAGGTCACGGGGTCGCGAGGTGGCGAAGTGGCGAATGCCGGCCTCTCAACCCCGCGACCTCGTGACCTCGTGACCCTGTAACCAGTGTCACGGCCTGAACACGCGGCGCCGCGGACGCGGCTGTTCCATTTCGCCGGGACGGCCGAGACCCAGTCCGAAGGCCTCCCGAATGCGCCGCAGGTCGGGATCGTTCGGCCTGACGCGATGGATCTCGCGGGCGATGCCGTTGGCGGTCTGGCGGTCCTCGGTCGCGATGGCGAGGCCGAGCTCGGTGAGCGTCCTTTCTCGTGGGCCTCGGCCAGAGCCTCCGCGACGCTGCGCCCGATGCGGCAGACATCCGCTTCGGTCAAAGAGCCTCCCTGGATGAGCGCCGACAACGGTTCGCCGGCCACGAACTCCATGACGATGAATGTGCGCCCCTCGGCCTCTTCGAAGGAGTGGATCGTGGCGATGTTGGGATGATTGAGCTGCGCTGCCGTGCGCGCCTCGCGACGCATGCGGGCAATTGCTTCGGTATCCGAAGCAATTCGCGCCGGCAGGATCTTGATCGCGACCGCTCGCCCGAGGCGCGTGTCCTCGGCCTTCCACACCTCGCCCATGCCGCCGGCGCCGATGCGCGAGATCAGCTTGTATGAGCCGAGCAGCTGGTCAGGATCGAGCATGTGCAGTCATTGTAGGACACGCCGTCCTGCGTTCAGGCCAAGTGTCAGAAGCGAAATAACTTAGAAACCGCTCGCCGTTGACTTGCACGTGCGGAAGTCGATTTTCATCGCAGTGTTCCTTGTGGCCGCGATCGCACGCGGGGCGACCGTGAAGTTCGTCTCGCCGCAGCAGGGATCGCAGGCCATAGGACCACTGCTGATCGAAGTGACGACCGACGCCAGCAGCGTCGACCGAGTCGAGTTCTACGTTGACGGGGCGCTTGCCGGAGTGGCTCGCACCTCGCCGTGGCGCATCGCGCACGACTTCGGCAGCTCGCTCGCGGCGCACGAAGTGATGGCGAAAGTGCTGTCGAACGGATACCGGGCGACCGACATTGCCAGGATCGTCACCGCCGCGCTGACGGCGGCGGAATCGATCGACGTCGACGTCGTAGAAGTGCCGCTGCGGGCGCGCGCCCCGCGGACGATCACGGCGAGCGATCTCCGGGTTCGCGAGAACGGCGTCGAGCAGACGATCCGCGACGTTCGGCCGGAACGCGGCGCGGCGCGCTTCGTCTTCGTCGTCGATCGGTCGCTCAGCATGGGTGACGGAAAACTCGCCGCCGCGCTGCGCGCCGTCGACACCGAACGGCAGTACCTCCGTCCGGACGACTCGGTTGCCGTGGTCCTGTTCAACCACAACGTCGCCAAGGCTCACGACGTAGCTCGAGGGGAGAAGCTCGCTGCCGTGTTCGGCGACGTGATCCCCTCCGGCGGAACCTCCCTGCGCGATGCCCTGGCGTCGATCGTCAGCCGCGATCGGACATACGCGATCGTGATCACGGACGGTGGCGATCGCAACAGCGAGCTCTCCGGCGAGCAGGCCCTTCGCAAGATCAGCGGCACGCGCGTGGTCACCGACGCGATCGTCCTGGGCAGCGGCAGCTCGTTTCTCGAAAAAG
>JADGOA010000030.1 GCA_017883215.1 Thermoanaerobaculia bacterium
TTTGCGGTACCCCACTCCCCTTGCATCCCCTCGCCCCGCGGACGTTCGCTTCACGCGGCTGCACGTCCAGCGCCGCGGGGCGAGGGGACCGACCCCGCCGATTCGTTCACCATCTGCTATGAAGTTCGCGGTCTGCGGTCTGCGGTCTGCGGTCCGCCGTCCGCGGTCTGCCGTTTGCAACCGGCTGGAAGTAACGATTACACTGCTGCGTTTTTTCGAATCGCGGTCGATTCTCCCGAAAGGTAGCCCTGAAATGCTCAAGTCAATGCGGGAAAGCTTCCACCATCTGAAGTGGATCCTGCTCGCCGTCGTTGCGGCTTTCGTCATCGGTTTTGTCTATGTGGACATGGGCCTTGGAGGCGCGCAACAGAAGAGCAGCGACGATCGTTCGTATGCCGCGCGCGTCAATGGCGAAACCATTACCTACACCGATTTCAACCGCGCCCTCTATTTTGCGGAAGAAAACTACCGCCGCACGTATGGCCAGCAGTTCACGCCCGATATGGCTGAGGCGATGGGGCTGAACCGGCAGGTGCTCAACTCGCTGGTCGACCAGCGCCTGCTGCTCCAGCAGGCCAGGCGCCTTCACCTCACCGCCACGCCGGCAGAAGTCCGGCGGCGGATTCTGACCATTCCGGTGCTCAATCCCGACGGAAAGTTCATCGGAGCCGAGCTCTACACGCGCTACGTCGGACAGCTCGGATTCGCGACCGCGGCCGACTTCGAGGACGAGATCTCGCGGGACATCACGCTTCAGAAGATTGAGAGCACGATTGCGAGCTCAGTGGTCATCTCCTCGAAAGCGGCGCAGGCGGAGCTGCTGCGCAGCAGTGAGAACGCAAACATCCGTTACGTTCTCTATCCCGCGGCCAACGAAGCGGCGGCCGTGACGGTCACGCCCGCCGACGTCGAGGCCTACTACCGCAACAATCAGGCGAAGTATGCGCACGGCGAACAGCGCGAACTGAAGTACCTGGTAGCCGATCTCGCCCGCATCCGTTCGCAGATCGTGCCGACGGAACAGGAAGTTCGCGCGCGTTACGGCGCTTCGAAAGAAGACTACAAGACCGGCGGCAGCGCGCACATTCTCCACATTCTCATCAAGGTCAATCCAACCGGCGCGCCGCAGGAGGACGCCGCCGCGCGCGCCAAGGCGGAGTCGCTCGTAAAACAGCTCCGCGCGGGAGCGGACTTCGCCAAGCTGGCGAAGGAGAACTCCCAGGATCCGTCGTCGGCCGGCAACGGCGGCGACATGGGCTTCATCGAGCGCGGCGCGACGGTCGAGCCGTTCGATCAGGCGGCGTTCTCGATCCCTCTGAACACGATCAGCGATCCCATCCGGTCAAAGGAGTACGGCTACCACATCATCAAAGTGGTCGAGCGGCGCCCGGCCGGGTACAAGCCGTTCGAAGAAGTGAGCGGCCAGATCGCAGCGCAGCTCGCATCGCAGAAGGCGCAGGATCAGGCACGCGAGGAGATCACGCGCATCGCCGCCACCATCAAAGCGAAGAAGCCCGCCACTGCGGCGGCATTTGCCGCGTTCGCCAACGATCGCGTCAGCTCGAATGACACGCAGTGGTTCCAGAAGGGGGACAACATCCCCGGCCTCGGCGTCAACCAGCAACTGATGGCGTGGGTCTTCACCGCCAAAGAGGGTGACATCACCGATCAGCCGATCGGCACGTCGCGTGGTCCTGCCATCCCTTATCTGGTAGGCATTCGTCCCGCCGGCATCACTGCGCTCGCCGAGATCCGCCAACGCGTGGAGAACGACGCGAAGCTCGCCAAGGCCCTCGACATCGCGCGTCAGAAGCTCACGTCGGCGATGGCCGGTGCACCGAACATCGATGCCGTAGCATCGAAGGTCGGCCTCGTGCCGCAGGACGCTGTCGTGACGCGGGAGCGTGGAATTCGCAACATTCCCGGTGACACCTCGGCGCTCGTCCAGGCAGCCATGGCCGGGAAGGTCGGTGGCGTGAGCGGCCCTGTTGTCGCGGGGGACGGCGTCGTCGCCTTCCAGGTCAACGAGCAAAAGAAACTCGAGCCCGCCGCGCTCGCCAGCCAGGTCGGTCCCTTTCTGGAGCAGCTGCACCAGCGGGAGTTCATCAATCTGCGGAGCGCGCTGCTGGAGCGGTTGCGGAAAGAGGCGACAGTCGAAATCAACAAGAAGGTGCTCGAGCAGGCACACGGCAACACGCCCGCACAGTCCTGATGATCGAACAGTTGTCCGTGGAAATTCTCCCGAAGTGGAAAGAGCCGGCCATCCGCGTCCTGATGATGCCCCGCGACACCAACGCGCAGGGGACGATTTTCGGCGGTGTGGTGCTGTCGTACATCGACCAGGCCGGCGCGATCGAAGCTCGCCGCCAGGGACTGCGAATGATGGTCACGATATCGATGGACAAGGTCGTGTTCCACGAGCCCGTCTTTGTCGGAGATCTGGTGAGCTTATGGACGGAGACGACGCGCATCGGGACGACGTCGATCACCATTCACGTCGTGGTGGAGGCGATCCGCTGGAACAATCCCGGCCAGAGCGTCATCGTCACGGAGGCGAGCGTCGTCTACGTCAACATCAGCGAAGAGGATCGCAAGCCGACGCCCATTCGGCAGCGAATAGCGAGTAGCGAGTAGGGGCCTTCACCAAGAATGTCCGCTCTCCACCGTCATTCGCCGGAAGAGGGATGGACAGTAACGGCGCTACTTCTTCTTCCCTCTCATCTTCTCGCGTGCGGCTCGCATCTGCTCGAGCCGCTCGCGGATCTGCTGCTCGTATCCGACGTCTTTCGGCTCGTAGAATCTGTGGCCGGCCAGCGATTCGGGGAGGCACTCCATGGCGGTCGTCTGCTCCTGGAACTCGTGCGCGTACTGATAGCCGTGCCCGTAGCCGAGGTCTTTCATCAGGCGAGTCGGGGCATTGCGGATGTGAGGCGGGACCGGTGGATTGTCTCCCTGCCGCACTTCACGGACCGCTTCGCCGTAGCCGACATACGCTGCGTTCGACTTCGGCGCCGCTGCGATGTAGGTGACGAGCTGCGTGAGGGCGACGCCCGCTTCCGGCATCCCGAGGAAGTGCACCGTTTCTTTGACTGCGTTGGCGAGGACGAGCGCCTGAGGGTCGGCGTTGCCGACGTCTTCTGACGCCGCGCGGACCAGCCGCCTTGCGATGTAGAGCGGGTCCTCTCCCCCTTCCAGCATCCGCACCAGCCAGTACACCGCGGCATCGGCGTCGCCGTTGCGCATCGACTTGTGAAGCGCGGAAATGATGTTGTAGTGCTCTTCGCCCGACTTGTCGTACATGAGCGAGCGGCGCTGCAGAATCTGTTTGACCTTCTCGACGTCGATCGGGTTCTCTTCGGGGCGCGCTGTCTCGACGACGAGCTGCAGCGAGTTGAGAGCCTGCCGCGCATCGCCGGCCGAGGTCGCGGCCATGAACTGCATGGCATCCTCGGTGACTTCGATGCCGCTCTTCTTTACCGCCGTGTCGGCCAGGGCACGCTGGAGGATGACAATCACTTCCTCCCGCTCCAGCGGCGGTATGACTACGACCTTCGACCGGGAGAGCAGTGCCGAGTTGACCTCGAACGACGGATTCTCGGTCGTCGCACCGATGAGAGTGATGTCCCCGGCCTCTACGTACGACAGAAACGCGTCCTGCTGCGCCTTGTTGAAGCGGTGGATCTCGTCGATGAAGACGATTGTTTTCGCGTTCCTCGTCTGACGAGCCCGCCGCGCCTCTTCCATCAGCGTCTTGATGTCCTTGATCGAGCTCGACGTCGCCGAGAACGTAACGAACCGGGCGCGCGTGGTCCGGGCGATGATCCGGGCCAGCGTCGTCTTCCCGGATCCCGGCGGTCCCCAGAAGATCATCGAAGGGATCCTGTCGTTCTCGATCGCGTTGCGGAGGAATCGCCCGGGCCCGAGGAGCTCGGCCAGCCCGACGATGTCGTCGAGCGATTGCGGGCGGAGCCGCTCGGGCAGCGGCGCATCGGCCGGAGTGGCCGGCTCGAAGGCCGCGTCGTCGAAGAGAGAGCCGGTCATGAGATCAGAGCGCAGACCGCGGACCGCGGACCGCGGTCCGCGGCTGACGATGACTCGGCGGTCTTGCTATGCCGAGAAGCCCGAAATAGTGCTTGCGTATTTCGCGGGGCACCGTAGCCTCTATCTGCGGTCTGCGGTCTGCGGTCTGCGGTCTGCGGTCTGCGGTCTGCGGTCTGCGGTCTCGTCACTTGCACAGCAGCGAAAAGTCCAGATTCCCGCCGCTTATTACCACCGCGGTCGGCCCTTTCGGTTTGATCTTCCCGGCGATGAGGGCGGCGAGACCGAGGGCGCCGGTCGGCTCGATGACCATCTTGGTCCGATACATCGCCCATTTCGTGACCTCCAGAAGGATGTCGTCGTCGACGCTGACGACGTTGCGCACGCACTGCCGGATGATGTCGAAATTGCGTTTGCCGATCGCCAGGGTTCGCGCGCCGTCGGCGATCGTGTTCGGGGGGTCGATGGTCACGATGTGACCGCTGTGGAACGAGCGCTCGCCGTCGTTTCCTGCCGCCGGCTCCACGCCGAAGACGTCGATGGCCGGGTCGAGGGAGGTTGCAGCGAGCGCCGTCCCTGAAAGGAGGCCGCCGCCGCCGAGTGGTGTCACGATCGTCGTGACCTCCGGCCATTCCTCGACGATCTCGAGCCCGATCGTCCCGGCGCCGGCGATGATGCGTTCGTCATCGAACGGCGGAACGATCGACGCGCCGTTCTTCTCCGCGACTTCGCGGGCGACGGTGTCGCGGGTGGCCGCGGTGACGCCGGCAGTAATGACGGCCGCGCCGTACGCTTTTGTTGCATCGACTTTGCTCTGAACCGAGTTCTCCGGCATGACGATGGTCGCCGGCATCCCGAGGAGGCTCGCCGCGAGCGCGACGCCCTGGGCGTGGTTGCCGGACGAGAACGCAACCACCCCGCGGGGCCGCATTCGCTCGGGAATCTGCAGCAAAGCGTTCATCGCGCCGCGGACCTTGAAGGAGCCCGCACGCTGGAGGTTCTCGCACTTGAGGCGGATCTCGACACCCACTCTTTCCGAAAGCGAGCGGGAGGGGAGGAGGGGCGTTCGGTGCACCCATTCCTTGATCCGGGAGGCTGCGGCCTGGACGTCGGCGAGCTGGACGGGCGTAGTTATATTTGAAGAGCTCACCCGGGTTAGTATAAACTCCCACAAAATAAAGCGGATCGGCCCTTTGCGGCGAAATGCGATCCTTTGATTTTCAGCCGTGGCCGGAGTATCGTCCGAACGAGTTCCGCAGCTACGTACCTAGGTCATCTTCGGGTTGGAGGTTGGGGTTATGTGGAGATGGGTTACCCGCGGCCTGGTTTTCACGATCGTCGCCCTTTTCGCCGCGACGGTTCTCGCACAGCAGGCAGATTTCATCGGCGTGCTCGATCTGCCTGATCCTACCGTGACGCAGAGCGGCATGATCCTCGTCCGGGGGTGGGCGCTCGACCCTCAGCAGATCTCGAAGGCCGAGCTCTACGTCGACGATCAGTTCCAGTACAAACTGAACTCGGGGATACCGCGGATCGACATCGTCGAGGCGTATCCGACTTATCCGGGCATCCAGACAGCGGCCCCCGGATTCGAGACCGGGTTCCTGGCCAGCCGCTTCTCGAACGCCGCGCACACGGTGTCGGTGAAGGTCACCACGAGCGATAACCGCTCGTATGAGATCGGCCGGCGCACGATCACGATCGACAACACGATCAACCAATCTCCCTTCGGCTCCGTCGAGATCCCTGACGGCCTGGGCATCTACAACGCCAGCGGGTCGTTCCCCGTTTCCGGCTGGGCTGCCGATACGGATGGCATCCTGCGGATCGACGTCCAGATCGATGACCTGAACTACCAGTCCGCCATGTACGGCGACCCGCGCCCGGACGTCGGCAACACGTTCCCCGATTTCCCGGCTGTGGTCTTCAGCGGCTTCGTAGCCAACGTCGACACCACCCGCATCGTCGATGGCGTCCATCTCCTGACGGTCCGGGCAACGGATCTCAAGGGCATGAGCAGGCTGATCGGCCGGCGGCAGATTCAGGTGTTCAACACCGAAGCGAACCTCAAGCCGTTCGGCTATCTCGAAGAGCCGCGGCGCGATCAGGTGCTTTACGGCACGCTCTGTGGCACGGTGCCTCCCGTCCAGATTTCGCCGGTGATCGTGGTGAATCCCGGGTCGCACATCACTCCGGTGCGTGGCTGGGCGCTCGACCTGGCGACCCGGACGGATGTCGGCCGGGTGTCGTACGTCGAGCTTCTCATCGACGGCGTCCGCTGGATGTCGACCGACGATTGCGCATGGAGCGCAATGTTCGGCGCGTACACGAACTGCTACGGCATGCCCCGGTATGACGTGGAACGCTACTTCCCGAACTATCCCGACGCGCCGCGCTCGGGCTTCATGTTCACTCTCGACGTCGGCGCTCTTCTCGCCCTCGGCGTCCACCCGGGAAATCACGTCCTCAAAGTCCGCGTCGGCGACAACCAGCAGACGTTTGCCGAGCTGCCGAATCGCGATGGCATCCCCGTGTTCTTCACCTGTGCCGAAACTTCATTCAACTTCCCGGCTCAGGGCTACATCGACATCCCCAACATGCATGACTACGTGGGGGGGAACACGACGTTCCAAGGGTGGGCGGTTGACGAGGACGGCGGCGTGCTGGCGGTGGACATGTACATCGACGGCAACTACGTCGGCACGGCGTCGTACGGCTACCCGCGGCCTGACGTGCAGGTCGTGGACCCCTACATCTTCAACTCGCAGAACTCCGGCTGGCAGTTCACGATGGATACGACGAAGCTGAGCAACGCGCGCCACCGCCTCACGGTTCGCGTCCGCGACCAGAAGGGCTATCCTGCGACGGAGATCGGCTCGGTCGACTTCTACGTGCAGAATCCTCCGCCGTCGAACTGACGATTTCAGCAATCGACTCACAAAAGCCCGGCGCGCCGCCGGGCTTTTGTTTTTGGTGCGGTCATTGGGTCGCTGGGTCGCAACCCAGCAACCCCTCAGAACAACTTCAACACCATCACATCCGCCACGAACCCGCTCTGCTTGTTCCGTCCGATCGTTTTCCCGACGTCGAGGCGGAGCAGCGTGCCCCAGGGGCCGATGGTCTGGCCCCCGACGCCGATGCCCTGGAACGGCTCGCGGTGATAGGCGGCGATCTTGTCGTCCACCAGGGCGTGGTCGTAGAACGCTTCGAGCCGGAACTGTTCCGAGATGACAAAGCCGTAGGAGAGGTGGCCCAGCATCATTTTGTCGGCCGGCACCGAACCGGAGCGCACGCCATGCACTCGCGCCGATCCGAAGAAGCCGAGCTCGTATCCCGAGAAACGATCGAGTCGCTGTCCGGCGAGGTAGTTGAGCTGGATGCCGATGCGCTGAAACTTCGGAAGGTAGAAGCTCTTTCCGACGGCGGCGCCGAAGTTCGTGAAGGTCTTCTGATTGGGATCGTACTCGGCCAGGTTGCCCCAGGGTCGCCAGCTCGTGCGCTTCGAGTAGGTGTAGAAGCCGGAGACGGTGTAGCCCCAGCGCGAGTACTCACCGTCGATGGAGGGCGAGATCACAAACGTGTTCGACGGCACAGTGAACGTAGTCGCGGTGTTGTCCGCTCGCGAGTAGTTGAGGCGCTCGAGGCCGAGAGAGACGTCGATCTTGCCGAACTGGAAGATCGGATGTCCGGCGCGCAGCGACAGCGAAAACGGACGCGATTTCACGTCCTCGCTCTTCACCGCCTCGCCGTTGCGGTACATCGAGCTCGTGGTCGGAATGCCGATGGCAAAGAGATCGGCGCCGACGTTCGTATGCGTGTTCCCGACGTTTGGTTGCGTTGCGTTGGCGGCGAGGAGAATGCCGGCGTAGAGGACATTCGTCTGAATGCCGGTCTTGTTCACGTCGAAGTTGAAGTAGTCGATGCCTCCGAGCGGAACGACCGGGTACTGCAGGCCGGCATCGTGGTGAATCCCGCCCAGGATGAACTTGCGCGAGGTGTCGAAGCCTTCTTTCACGACGCGTTCGCCGCCTGGGGTCTTCTCCAGGTACTTGAGGCCGCTCGTGGTCTCGCGCACCATGCGCGCGTCCGTCGCCGACGCGGAAGCGAGGAGCGTTTCGTAGTCGGGCGGATTGATGCGGAAATCGGTGAACTCAGTGGCTCGGAGGACGACGCTCGCCCGGCCGGCCGCCGAGATCACCTGCTGTGCGTCGACATCGCGCGGTAGCCAGAGGATCGATTGCGGATCGCTCTTTGCCACCTCGGCGGCCGTCATCAGCGCGGCAGTGGCGCGCGCGAACGGCTGATAATCGACCCGTTCCTCGTTCGACAGCACCTCTCCGGCAAGGTGCAGCTGGATCATGGAGATCCGCACGCGCGCCCACGTATGCGCGTCGATCCAGACGGTGCCGCGGTACATCGGCAGATTCGCCGGCGCGTTCGGCGGCGGTTCGAAGCGGACCTCGTACGTGTGATAGCCGAGCAGGTCGGTTGCTCGGACGAGCTGATAGCGATAGTCGTTCGTCAGGTGCAGGTCGAGCGGCAGCTGCGTGACCTTCTCGGGCTGGATGAGCGGCAGCTCCGGGATCTTTCCGTACTTCCACTTCACGCCGTTGACGTAGAAGTCGCGCCACACCCAGTCCGCCCGGCCGGTGGGATCGGAGAAGTAGTCGCCGGCGATCGTCGCTTCGATGGCCTCGCCGCCGTCGCCGATGGAGAAGCGGAGCTTCGTGGCATCACGCGCGACGTAGCGCGGCTGGATGGAGTCCTCGAACGACTTGTAGGACTGGTGGTTGCGGATGATCTCCTCGACGGTGATGCCGCGCTCGGTGGAGACGTTGATCGCTTCTTTGGTGACGTTCGCATCCGGCTTCTCCGCGTGATCGACGGTCAGGAGAAACGGCCGCCGTACCGGCTGGACACCGATCAGAAAATGGCCGCCCTTCGCGCCGACGTCTGAGACGGCGCGATCGCCCGCGGTATCGACGATGCGGGGACGGGTGAAGCGATCACTCGGCAGTGACACGATCGAAGCCGCCGCGGCGTCGCCACGCGGCACCACGATCGTTCGCAGGTCCTCGCCCCGGACGAAGGTCAGCACCGGCATGTCCACGGTTGCGCCCTTCGCGTCGAGCACCGCCACGTGTGCCGTCGAGTCGTACGCGTAGTCGCCGGCCAGGGCGCGGTCGAGGGCGGCAAGCGCGGCGTAGTCGTTGCTGGCCGAAACGTCGGAGAGGAATGCGGTCGTCGCCCCCGCAGAGAGCGCTTTGGCGAGATCGAACGCCACGTTGGGCGATTGCGGCTTCACGATCGCGTAGATTTTCTTGGCCGGGTCGCGCTCAGCGAGCCATTTCGCCGTCTCGGCGACTGCTGCATCGTCGACGACCACGGCGTCGAAATATGCCTGAGCGCCCGTGCCGTAAATCTGGGAGAGTTGTTCGAGCGAAGAGGGCCGCAGGACGATGACCGGCGCGATCTTCGATCCTTGCGCGCGGACTGCCAGACGCTTGATGGCGTACCCCAACGTCGCGGGATCGGCGCCTGTGATCGTCGCGCCGAAGCCGGCCAGGGGCGCGCGCTGCGCAGCCCAGTCGACCACCGTTTGTGTCTTGCTCTCGACCTGTGCGATCGGATCGCCGCCGTCCGGGGTGATGCTGATGTTCACCAGCATCGTCCACCGCCGGTGCGCCTCAGGGCTCGTCCCTGTCATCGACGGCACGATGGTTGCCGCGTCGGTGACGAGAATCGGAATGTCGCTGGGAGGTGCGGTTTCGCCGTGGAGAACGGCACCGACACAAAGATTGCACTCTTTCGGAGTTTCCGCCGCCACCGCGGAAAGGACGAATATTTGCAGTGCGATTGCTGCCATTGCAAATCGCTTCATTCGTTGATACCTCGAGGACGAGACTTTTGCGCCGAGCGCTGCCCGCCGCCATTCCGCAGATCCAACGCCGCTGCCGAGGCCGAAATTGCCGATGAACGGGACGATGTTCCTCAATCCCTCTTCGGGAGCGAAGCTGTCCGATGAGGAGCTTCGAACGTTGGAGAGCGCGGCGCGGAGCGAAGGGCTCGAAGTCGTCCGGGTCGCGGCCGGTGTGGACATTCTGGAAACAATCCGCCGTCGCTTGAGCGAGGGGAGGCGGTTGTTTGTCGCCGCCGGCGGTGACGGAACCGTCAATCACGTTCTACAACCGCTCGTTCAGACCGAAGCGCATCTCGGAGTCATTCCTGTCGGCACGTACAACCATTTCGCCAAAGACGTCGGCATTCCGCTGGACTGGCGCGCAGCGCTCGACGTCGCCTTGAACGGATCGTCGCGACAGATCGACGTCGCCAGAGTGAACGACCGGTTCTTCGTCAACAACGTCTCGATCGGGTTGTACCCGGAGCTCGTGGCCAGGCGGGAGGAGCTGGGCCGTGACTACCCGCGGTGGAAGGCGCGGCTGTACGCGATCTATGCCACGCTTCGAAAGTACCCGCATGTCACCGTCGTCGTTGAGACGGAGCATCATCGGGAAGTCATCCGCTCGCACGTGCTCCTCGTCTCGAACAATTCGTACGATCTCTCGCGCATGGGCATCGAGACGTCGCGCGAGTCGCTCAGCTCCGGCCGGCTGGCGGTCTATTGGGCGCCGCATCTGCCGCGCCTGGCGCTGCTCCGCTACGCCGCGCGTTACCTGGCGGGACAGATGACCGCGGCGGCCGACTTTCGTTCCATCCAGACCACGCACCTGCAACTGCAGTCGTCCAGGAAGCGGATCCGCATCGGCGTTGACGGCGAGCTGTTCACGATGACCATGCCCCTGACCATCGCCACCGTTCCTTCCTCATTGCTGGTGAGAGTGCCGAGGGTAAGCGAGTAGCGAGTAGGGGAACGAGCTGAGCTCCTACTGGCCACTCGCTACTCGCTACTCGCTTCCCTTGGGTATACTCCCCACCTTTATGACCACAGTCCGCATCAAAGATCTATCGAAGCACGTCGGTGAGAAGGTCACGGTCGACGGGTGGCTGTACAACAAGCGCACCGCTGGAAAGCTGCAGTTTCCGATCGTCCGCGATGGAAGCGGCTATCTGCAGTGCGTCGTCTTCAGGAAGGAAGTCGCCGAAGAGACGTGGAACGCGGTCGACCAGGTCACGCAGGAATCGACCGTTCGCGTGACCGGCAGCGTGCGCGAGGAGCCGCGTGCGCCCGGCGGCGTGGAGCTCGGCGTGGAGTCGTTCGACGTGGTCTCGCCGACGGTGGATTACCCGATCACGCCCAAGGAGCACGGGACGGCGTTCCTCATGGACATCCGTCACCTCTGGCTCCGCTCCGCGAAGCAGCATGCGGTGCTCAAGGTGCGCAGCGAGATCGAGCAGGCCTGCCGCGACTACTTCTACAACAACGATTTCGTGCTCATCGACTCGCCCATCCTCACTCCGGCGGCGTGCGAAGGGACATCGACCCTTTTCGAGACGGACTACTTCGGCGAGAGGGCCTTCCTCTCGCAATCGGGTCAGCTGTACCTGGAGCCCGCCGCGGCCGCGTTCGGCAAGGTCTATTGCTTCGGACCGACGTTCCGGGCGGAGAAATCGAAGACCCGCCGCCACCTGATGGAGTTCTGGATGATCGAGCCCGAGGTGGCCTTCCTCGAGTTCGAGGGACTGCAGAACCTCGCGGAAGACTTCGTGGAGTACATCGTTTCCCGCGCGCTGGACCGCTGCAAGGAAGAGCTGAAGACACTCGAGCGCGACACGGCGAAGCTGGAGAACATCCGCAAACCGTTCCCGCGGATCACCTATCGCGACGCCATCGAGCTGCTGAAGACCAAAGGCGTCGACGCGAAATTCGGCGACGACTTCGGAGCCGACGAGGAGACGCTCATCGCCAACTCCTTCGACCGGCCGGTGATGATCTCGCGTTATCCGACGGACATCAAAGCGTTCTACATGCAGCCGGACCCGGAAGATCCTTCGGTCGTGCTGGGCCTGGACATGATCGCGCCGGAAGGGTACGGCGAGATCATCGGCGGCTCGCAGCGCATCCACGATCACGACCTGCTGCTGCAGCGCCTGAAAGAGCACGATCTGCCGATCGAGGCCTTCCAGTGGTATCTCGATGTGCGCAAGTACGGTTCCTTCCCACATGCGGGTTTCGGCATGGGCATCGAGCGCTGCGTGGCCTGGGTCACCGGCGTTCCGCACCTGCGGGAGACCATCCCATACCCGCGCATGCTGAACCGGATTTATCCGTAGCCACCGCCCAACCAGTTGCTCAGTTGCTCAGTTGTTCAGTTGATCGACAACACGCGTGAACGAAACTTCCCAACCTCGGCCTCCTGACGACCGCCTCCGCGTCATTCCCCTCGGCGGCCTCGGCGAGATCGGCATGAACCTCATGGTCTACGAGACCGCCGGCAAGGCGATCATCGTCGACTGCGGGATGATGTTCCCCGATGCCGCCACACTCGGCGTCGACGTCATCGTCCCCGATATGACCTACATCTTCGAGCACGCCGACACGTTCACGGCCGTTCTGCTGACGCACGGCCACGAGGACCACATCGGCGCGCTCCCGTTCCTGCTCGAGCGTGTTCCTCTGCCGGTTTATGGCATGCCTCTCACGCTCGGATTCCTTCGCGACAAGCTCGAGGAGTTCGGCGTCGAGGCGGATCTGCACGAGATTCACCCGCGCGACACCTTTGAAGCAGGCCCGTTTCGCATCGAGGCACTGCGCGTGACGCACTCGATCGTCGATGCGCTCGGCTTCGCCATCCAGACGCCGGCCGGAACCATCGTCCACACGGGCGACTTCAAGATCGACCACACGCCGATCGACGCCCGGCCCACCGACCTCGCCCGCTTCGCCGATTACGGAGAGCGCGGCGTGATGCTGCTCGTCAGCGACTCGACCAACGCGCTCGTCCCCGGACATGGCCCGTCGGAGAAGGCCGTCGGGGGCGCACTCGATCGCGTGTTCAGCGCCGCGAAAGGGCGCATCATCGTCACCACCTTCGCCTCCCACATTCACCGCGTGCAGCAGGTGATCGATCTGGCCCGCAAGTTCCGCCGCCGGGTGCTCATGGTCGGACGATCGCTCGTCGACAACGTCGAGACGGCCGAGCGCCTCGGATATCTCCGCTTCCCCCGCGAAGTGCGCGCCTCCGGCAGCGACTTCGATCCGCGCGAGCTCGTCATCATGACTACCGGCACGCAGGGCGAGCCCTCGTCCGCCCTGGCTCGCATCTCGGTGGGGGAGCACAAACAGATTTCCGTCGAAAAGGGCGACGTCGTCGTCATCTCGGCGCGAACCATTCCAGGCAACGAGCGCGCCGTCGCCCACCTCATCGACAATCTCTATCGCCGCGGAGCGGAGGTCATCTCGCACGAGCAGCCGGACGTGCACGTCTCCGGTCATGCCTGTCAGGAAGAGCTCAAGCTCATGCTCAACGTCACGCGGCCGCAGTTCTTCATCCCCATGCACGGCACGCTGCGCCATCTCATCACGCACGCACGGCTGGCGCAGGAAGTGGGCGTGCCGCACGGAGTGGTGATCACGAACGGCCAGGTCGCCGAGATCGGCGGCGGCACCTTCTGCATCCTCGAAGAGCGGGTGCAGAACGGGAAAGTGTTCATCGATGCCGAGGCGGAGGAAGTGCCGGAAGTGGTGGTGCGGGATCGGCAGCATCTCGCCGAAGACGGCTTCGTCATCGCCGTCGTTGCCGTCGACAGCGAGGGGCACCTCATCCGCGATCCCGAGATCATCACGCGCGGCCTCGTGCACGTGGACGCCAGCCAGGACATGCTCGACGAGGTCCGCCGGGCCATTGTTGGCATCTTTTCCGAAACGCGTCTGCAAGAGCTTCGCGACTCCGACCTCCTTCAGGAAAAGATTCGCGCGATGCTGAAACGCTACTTCCGCAAGAACATGGGCCGGAGGCCGATGATCCTTCCGGTCGTTTGGGAGATGTGATTCGACGAGTTGCTGAGTTGCTGAGTTGCCCCAGTTAGCCAACCAGTCAGCTCGGTTACGAACTGAGCAACTGAGTAACTCAGCAACTCAGCAACTGGGGGGGGGTAGGCGGATCCATGTCAATTCTTGAAGCAATCGTGCTCGGGGTGGTTCAGGGGCTGACGGAGTTCATCCCGGTCTCTTCGACCGCCCACCTTTATCTCGTCCAGAGGCTGCTCGGAATCAACAACGACGCGAACGCACTATCGTTCGACATCGTGCTCCACCTGGGGACGGCGCTGGCGCTGATCGTCGTCTTCTGGCGCGACATCATCGGCATGGTGGCGGAGTTCTTCCGGTGGATCTTCCGCCGGCCCGCAGTCCGTGCCGAAGACCGCGATCTCATCGTTCCGGTGATCATCGGCACCATCCCCGGCGTGATCGCCGGGCTGACACTCCTGAAGCGATTCGAAGAGATGCGTGACCTGAAGCTGATCGGTATCTCGATGCTGATCGCCTGCGCCTATTTCTGGTTCGCCGAAAACGTGGGTGCGCGCCGTGCGCACGCGAGCTCGGCGCACATTGACGCAGGCCGCGAGAACGTCACCTGGATCGACGCCCTGTGGGTGGGCATCGCGCAGGGGGCGGCGGGTCTGTTTGCCGGTTTCTCGCGCTCCGGTTTCACGATTTCGACCGGCCGTCTGCGCGGACTGAGCCGCGAGCGGGCTACGCGTTTCTCGTTTCTGCTGGCGCTGGTGATCATCCTCGGCGCTGGCGCGAAGACCATCCTCGACCTGCATAAGCATCCCGAACCGGCGTTGTCGTCGGCGCTGCTCGCCGCCGGGTTCATCAGTTCAGCCGTCGTCGGCTTCGGCTCCGTGGTCTTCCTGCTGCGCTACCTGAAAACGCACACTCTCCGGCCGTTCGGAATCTATCTGGCGATTCTCGGCGCGGTGCTGATCGCGAGCCCGTTTTTCCTGCACTGAGGACTGCGGACACGAAAGAGAACGATCGGACGAGGACGTCCGATCGCTGCGGACGAGGACGTCCGCACTCCACGTCAGCCCGTCAGCACCTGGACGTCAGGCAGGTTGCGGTACTTCTCGGCGAAATCGAGCCCGTAGCCGATGACGAACTGCGGCTCGATGCTGAAGCCGATGTAGTCCGGCTTGAAATCGACTTTTCGGGAAGCCGGTTTGTCGAGGAAGGTCGCCGTCTTCACCATCGATGCGCCGCGCCCTTCGATGTAGCGGTGCACTTCGCGCATCGACAGCCCGCTGTCGACGATGTCTTCGACGATCAGCACAGCCTTGCCTCGCATCTCCAGCTGCGGTTCCTTCAGGATCGTGACCACTCCGGAGGAGTACTTCTCGTTCCCGTAGCTGGAGACCTGAATGAAGTCGAGGGCGATGTCGCTGGCGATGCTGCGCATCAGGTCCGTGCAGAAGAAAACCGCCCCCTTGAGCACACAGAGCGCGATGGCGTCCTGGCCTGCGAAGTCCCGGGTGATCTCTTGTCCCATCTCGGCGACGCGCCGGTCGATCTGTGCGCGCGTGATTAGCGTGGTCTGAGCCATTTGGCGGCAGATCATAGCATCCGGTTTGCGGCGGGAACCCCGGTGGGGCATGGGGCATGCGGCATGGGGTATGGGTGGTGGTAACTCATGCCGCATGCTCGATTTCGAGTGGTGGGTAGCGCAGCGATAAGGGGAGGCCGCGTAGAATGCGCGCCATGAAAATCTACCGGTACCTCGACCATGGAGAGGTTCGGGAGAGCTCGACTCCGCTCGCCGGCGCTGAGCTGCTCGCCCCCGTCACCCCATCGAAGATCGTCGCCGTCGGCCGCAACTATGCCGACCATGCAAAGGAGCTCGGCAACGAGGCTCCTCCCGAACCGATCATTTTTCTGAAGGCCCCCACCACGCTTCTGGCGCCGGAAGGGACCATCATCCGACCCGCGATCTCCGAACGAGTCGACTACGAAGGGGAGCTCGCCATCGTCATCTCGCGCGAGGCCAGACACGTGAAGCGCGATCGCTGGCGCGATTACGTCCGCGGCTTCACCTGCGCCAACGACGTCACGGCGCGCGACCTCCAGAAGAAGGACGTCCAGTTCACGCGTGGGAAGAGCTTCGACACCTTCTGTCCGGTCGGTCCCTGCATCGAGAACGATCTCGATCCATCGCGGCTGCGCATCCGCACGCGCGTCAACGGCGGCGTGAAGCAGGACGGCAATACCGCGCAGATGATCTTTCCCTGCGACTTCCTCATCGAGTTCATCACCTCCGTCATGACGCTCCTGCCCGACGACGTGATCCTGACCGGTACGCCCGCGGGCGTCGGTCCTCTGGCGTCCGGCGATGTCGTCGAAGTGGAGATCGAAGGCATCGGCATTCTGCGCAACTACGTGCGTTAGTGAAGCGTGTAGGAGAAAATGTCTTTTCGCGACGAGCTCCTACGCCTCTTCCCCGCCCTGCGCCGCCTCGCCCCCGGGGCGTACGTCGTCGGCGGAGCCATTCGCGATCTGTTGCGCGGCCAGCCGCCGGCCGACGTCGACGTTGCCTGCGCCGATCCGCTGGCATGCGCGCAATCGCTCGGATCGAAGGTGATCCGGCTCGGCAAGGATCACCTCAGCGCCTACCGCGTCGTCGCCGGCCCCCATGTCTACGATTTCGCGGAGATCCTCGACGGTGACATCGTCCGCGATCTGGCGCGGCGCGACTTCACCGTGAATGCAATGGCCGTCGATCTCGCGTCGGGTGACCTGCTCGACCTGCACGGTGGCCGGGACGACCTCACCCGCCGCCTCGTCAGGATGGTCGATCCGCGCAATTTCGATGACGACCCGCTGCGTCTCCTCAAGGGTGTGCGCATGGCAGTGATCTTCGGTTTTGATATCGATGCCGCGACCGTGGAGGCCATTCGGCAGCGCGCGCCGCGCATCGGAAGCATTGCCGCCGAGCGTGTCACGTACGAGCTGTCGATCATCTTCTCTGCCGGCGCGTTCCGCCGCGCACTCGATTTGCTGCGGACGACCGCGCTCGATCTTCCGCTTCTGGGTCGCCAGGCGGACGCCGCTCCCTTTCAGACCGACGACTTGCCGCTTCCCGCGGCTTTGGCGCTGCTCCTCGAAGATCCCCGCGCCTATGCCAAGCGGTGGAAATGGAGCACGCATCTGCTGCGCGAAGTACTGACGATCCAACAGCTGCTCGACGCGACAGGCGACCTGCGCGTGGATCTCTACGGTGCGGGTGAGGCGACGGCGCGCGATTTCCTCGCCGCAGTGCGCGCTGTTGGACGCGACGATCGCATCGACTTGCCCGACTTCTCGTTGAGCGCGCTGCTCACGGGCGACGAGATCGCGTTGCGGACCGGCCTGCCCCCCGGCCCGGAGCTCGGCCGTCTCAAACGCGCGCTGCTGGAGGC